>JAHQWY010000259.1 GCA_029856445.1 Promethearchaeia archaeon | reverse complement strand
GGTGATTGTTTTGATCTTGTTCGAGAATATTTTAACAAGAATAATATCTATTATGAACCTGCTATCATTGAGGGAGAACTCCAAGATGCTGTGGAAGGAAGATATGTCCAGCACCTTAGAAAACTTGGGATAACTTCTCGAAACCTTACAGAAGAGTCTGGTGCGAAGAGATATTTTATTTCATTTAATTGGGTCTGTCGAGATTTTCCAAATCGTGAACGTTTTGTTAAGACAGGATTCCCATCTTGGAAAAAGAAATGGAGAAAGATTGCCCAAAAGAGATATGACAAATATCAAATAAATAAGACTATGGTTAGCATTAAGAAAAGGGCAAATAAAATATATGAACTTATGGTTGAGAACCCAATTTCTATGAAAAAATTTTCCTCTAAGAAACAAATAAATAATTAAGATTTCTTTATTTTTTTGTAAAATTGTTTATAAATGAGATATTTATATACGAATATTTCTACTAATTTTGTAGAAGAGAGGCAACTTTAGGCTTAAGGAACTATCTCTAATTACAAGATGATAGACAAACATGAAAAGTAATTTATTAAAGAGTTTTGGAGTCGTATTTATTTGTTTATTTGTTTTTCCGTCTTTCCTAATGATCTTTTGGATTGAAATAAATGTTTATGATCAAAAAGACAATCTGATTGAGGATTTCAATAATTATGAAACGCTTAAAACTGCTGCAGATATTCCTAATGGGAAACCATTAAAAGCTAAGCAGATTGCAAATATTTCTAAGTCATATGAAGAAGAAGAATTACCTACAAATATCAGCTTCAATTTAGCACCGGGATGGACATCTAAAAATGTTACCATAAATTATAAAGGATTAGCACAGAAAAAGGATTGGATAATTAATGGAACTTTTGATTCAGTCGAAGATATGAATGATTGGACTTATCACGAGAGTGGGACATATTGGTTTAATGAGGGATATTTTGGTAATAGGGGAAATCCTCAGGGATCCGCTGGATTCAGCGCTACTGAAATGGGTGGAGGTGATATTGCATATTTTGAGCAAAATATTTCTATTTCCGATGAATTTAGTTCGCGTGAAGCAACTCTTTCTGCGGACGTTTATATGGCTTATAGTGGCGGTAGATTTAATGGATGTCTTTTTATCTCTTTAATTATTGATGGTAAAGAAATAAATAATACTGCACATGCTGAAACTATTCAAACTGGTGAATGGGTGCCTCTTAGTATAATATATAACCCTATAACGTACGGACATGTTCTTCCTAATACTGCAAGTGTAAGAGTTGGTGTCTATGGATATGAGGATGATTCTATTATTTCTTGGCAAGATTTTTGCTTTGATAATGTTAAATATGAACCTTGGACTAAACCGAATATTTCTAATATTGTTATCGCTACAGATAATGAATTTAATTATAATTACTCATATATTAACACCAGTTATGGAGAAGGTTATTCATTCATCGATGTGGAAAGATACCGAGAAGTTAGTGATGAAATTACATTCACTATTCACCAAAATATTACAGATATTTCAGATCTTAGTATTGATACCATTACTATTAATTCTTGTGCTGAAAAATCATTTAATACAACAATTTTAGGAATATCAGGCAGTGAATATGAACTAGGTTCTAATATTGGTTGGTATACTGAATTATCTATTTCATCCATTCCTCCACACTATACATGTTGGGTAGAAATAGGAAAACCATCTGACTGGTCATTTACTCAAATTATTGATGGTTATGAAGCAGACCGAACTGAGAATTGTTTAGGAGTAACTTTTGGTTCTACTAAATTAACAATTCCCACAAACATTTTAAGTCCAGGTCTGTGGAAATTTGAAGCTATAAGCATGAATTATATGAATAATGGATCAATTAAATTCTGGAACATTACTTCATTTGAACCTTCAACTCTATTAACTTTTGGAGACATTTTCCAGATTAGTATAACATTAAATAATACAATTGCTCTACTTAATACACAGATAAATTGTTCAATATTATACCCGAACGGTTCTGTTTTCTGGCATGATTCGAAAGAACCAGCTTCTTACAATATATCTTATGGGAATTTTACTGTAGGAAGTAATATGACAGTTGGCAAATATACTGTGAAAACTAAATGGACAAATAATCAAAATTCTTCGTTAATTGATAAAGTGGGATACAAGGAATTTGATTTTGTTGTATGGCATCATTCTTCTTTAACTGCTGTAACTCCCTCTTTTGAGATTGTTACTGGAGATCCTCTTTTAGTAAAAGCGAAATTTACTGACATTGATACAAATTCTTCCATTACTTTTGCAACCGTTAAGTATAATTCTACGTTTGGACATTCGGGAACTATGTTTTACCAAGGATCAGGAATTTATTTAGCCGATATTGATACTAATTCATTAGGTTTAGGAATTTACTATATATCAGTTAATGCTACAACAGACTATTATGAAAACCAATCTGTTTCAAATTTAATTCAAGTAAATGTAATTGCTCAATCATTGGTTTTGGATGTTCCTCATAAAGTAATCGAAGCTACCGCAAATAATTATGCAATTTGTCAAGTTAATGTTACTGGTGCTATTTCTGGTGCTATGATTCCGAATGCAACTTTAAGCACTAATTGGCAAAAATACTATAACTATTTAGATCATAATAATGGGACATACACACTTAACTTTTCAACAAATAACCTACCAACTCAAGGGATCATTGAGACTTTTTCTATTTCTGTTTATGCAAATAAGACAGATTATGGGGAAACTAGTAGTTTTATAACACTAACAGTTTATCCAATAGAGACAATTGTAAATGCAAATGCATCAATTATTAACGCTAGAGTAAATAACATATATGATATTCATCTAAATTTTACTAATGAAGAATCTGGATTATTGATTGAAGGTGCGAATTACAGTGTTGTATGGCCAAGTTTATTTAATATAATTCTCGATGATCAAGGAATTATAGTCCAATTGAATACAATAAACCTTTCCATAGACACATATACAGCAATAATTAAAGTGGAAAAACTAGGATTCGAGACCTCATTTAAAACTATTACTGTAGTAATTGATTATATTGATTTTATGATCAAACCAATTAATTTTCAAGATTCTCTGCAAATAACAGCAGGAGAAACTAATATAATAATTATAAAACTCACAGATCCTTATACTGATGTACCTATCGATAATGCTTCTGTTTTTTATTCATGGGAATTTGGGTTAGGCTATTTTGATTATATATCTAATGGTACCTATGAGTTAGAATTAAAGATTCCTAAAGAAATCAAAGGAAATCATAAGATGACACTAATAGTTTCAAAACAAGGTTCTATTTACAAAACAACAGAATTCTCGTTTATAATTAGTGCAGAGAATCCAAGTCAATCGAAAAGTTTACCCTGGTTTGTCTTACCAATTCTTATAACCGTTATTAGCATATTAGGTATTATAAGCTTAAGGAGTTATGTATATATACCCTTAAAAAAGAAAAGGGAGTCTGATTTACTAGCGAAAACTCAGAGGTACAAAGATACTATGAACATAGAAACATTTTTAATTTCGGATCGAAATAGTGGACTTCATTTATACTCAAAAAGTTATTCTGTGTTTAAAAGTTATCAAAATGAGTTACTAACTGGTTTCATTCAAGCTATTACATTGATAAGTAATGAAATCGTGGGAAAAGAGAATATAGAGAAAATATCGATTAAATCGGATAAGTATAAAGATTTTGAAAAAATCATTGAACTCGATTTTAAACACTTCAATTTCTTTATTAGTGATTATAGAGATTATAGAATAATCTTTATTTTAAAGGATAAAGCGTCCGAAAGGTTTAAAATTAAAGCAGCTGAATTTCTTTCTAGTATGGATCGACTAGCTTCAGATAAACTTAAAAAATGGGATGGATCTGTGGAAATATATAATAATATGTTGCCTCCTCTTCTTGAGAAGCATTTTCATCTCTCTTACAGAGAGAAATTTAAGATTAATCCTGTTATAAATATTTCTGAAGTAGTTAAAGAAGGAGAGTTTAACAAGCCCGGAAGACGCCTAATCAATGTGATTGTGTCTATGACTAGAGTGCAAGAAGAATTTTATTTAGAAGATGTTTTAACTACAATGCACGGGAAAAGTAAAGATAAATTAATAAAAGCCCTTGAAAAAATTATTACAGAGCAAATAATAATATCTTCTATTGATAATAACGTACAATAGTTAAAAATATTACCTCTTCTAGCTTTTTTTTTTATTATATGATTAATTTCCTTTTGTAGGAGCAAAAGGAGTATTAAATTGGAACGAGTTATAATTTTTATTGATAATAGTAATATTTTCAAGGGATTTAGAAAGTATAAAATCAAAGTTGATTACGAAAAATTGAAGAATAAGATAACGAAAGATCGGGAATTACGAGGTATATTTTTATATGAAGGTGTTGTTTATCCAATGAGTCCTGAGAAGAAGAACTGGTACGAGGAGTTAAGTAATCGAAGTGGATTTGAAATTAAAGCGAGTTTTGATAAGATATCATCAGGGGGGATCATTGAAAAGAAAGTTGACATCAAAATCGCAATTGATATTATCTCTCTTGCTTATGAAAATGCGTATGATACAGCAGTGTTGGTATCTGGAGATGGTGATTTTGTACCTGTTGTGAAGAAAGTCAAAGAATTGGATAAAAATGTAGAAGTGTGGGCATTTAAATATTCATTAGCAAATACATTACGAGAAGAACTCGGTCAAGAGAATATCTGTTATCTTGATAACGTCTTGAATGAAATAGAAATATAAAAATCATACGGTTAAAAGGATTAAAACTAAGATCAAAAACTCATGCTATTCTCTAGATGGACTAAATATAATCTAAATGAGATTATTACTAGCCTTATTCTTTAAACTAAAGGATATCAAAAAATGTTATTCATTCCTTTAAAAGTTACAATTGAATATAGGCAAATTATTTATACTCGAAAACAAAAATATAAAATTAGAAATATATAGGGTGTTTGATATGTCAAAATATAAAATCCAGAAAATTATTATCATGTTTGTACTGGTTTTAATAGCTTTAGGCTTCATTGGTTCTTTAATAGTCGTTTTTATCGTAGGAGGTGAATATAATCCTTCAGAATCATTAGATCTTAGTCCTCTTCTCCCTCTTAACGATTTTTCACTAGAATTCCCTCTTACCATGTTAATAACTATGTTTATCTGCATATTGGGCTCTTTATTATTTGGATTTATTTTTGGACCAATATTGCTATATTTTCATAAGATATTATTGGGGAGAAAATTAATATATGGAATACAAGAGAATTTTAGAACAAAAAAATTCAAAGAAACCTTTAGAGGTTTTTTTCCCATGTTAATGGCAGTAAATTTTGCC
>JAHQWY010000029.1 GCA_029856445.1 Promethearchaeia archaeon | reverse complement strand
TATGATAAATTAAGAGATGTAGTGTTAAGCTGGTTTATATCCCCCTTATCTGGTTTATTAATAACCTATATTCTCTTTAAAATAAGTGTTAAGTTATTTTTATCACGCCTGAGAGGTCTAGAACAGATTGAAAAATCTGAAAAATTTTTTAAATGGTTGTTGTTTTTTGCAGTTTTATTTGCTGAAATCTGGGTTGGTGCTAATTCTGGGGAGGCTTTAGGAATTCTTTTAGGCCTTAGAGAAAATAATTCAATAAGTAATGGTCAATACATTACATTTGCTATTATATGTGGTATTTTTGCTTTCCTTGGTATTTATTTTGCTGCACGATATGTAATTAAAAATTTGGCTTCCCATATGATAGAAACTCGTCCTAGCGAGGGATTCATAATTCAAATAAGTTCTGCTCTAATTTTAATGATTGCTACGCTTCTAGCGCTCCCTATTAGTCACTCTCATGTAATAGTATTTTGTATTATTGGACTAAGTATTGCTCAAAAGAAAGAAGTAGATTATAAAGGTTTGGGTAAAATGGGACTTTATTGGTTTCTTACATTTCCAGTGGCTGCTATTTTAGCAGGATCTTTATATTTTATTCTATATTCATTTGGATTATCATAATAAATTATACAAAAATATATATATTATATAAAATAGATTAGACTTTATAAGAATTGAAACAAGATGGTGGTTTAAATAGGTTCATTAATTGAATTTTTGAAAAGAAAAACAGTTGTTAATGCTTTGGAAAAATCCGTCAAACATGCTCAGATAGTTCAGGAAACTGTAAAGAATTTAGACGTAGGTTTACAGATTTTATTGAATGAAAAAGATACTAAAAAATCCCATGAATTATTTCATAAAGTTGATGTTTTAGAAAGAGATGCTGATAACTTGAGAAGAGAAATCCAAGGAGATATCTCAAGAGGTGAATTAAACCCAAGTGTTAGACAAGATTTATCTCATCTAATAAAGAGGATGGATGACGTTGCTAATTGCTGTACGGGTGTTGCTCGTAGAATTAATACAATTCCAATTAAATTTTGGAACGAAAGTAGTAGAGAAACAATTGATATAATCTTGGAAATGATGAAAACTACTGTTGATTGTGCTCAATATTTAGATAAAATTGTTATTGATTTGTTGGAAAACCGAAAAAAAATAAATGAATATGCTAATCAAATAAATCAATTTGAGCATGCGGTAGATTTACTTAATATTAAATTAAGGAAAAATCTTCAAGAAACTAATTATACAGTGAATTACTTTACAATATTTACAGCGGGGAACGTTTTTGATATTATAGAAGCAATATCTGACTCAATTGAAGGTGTTGCAGATTATATCTTGGTACTACTAACAAGTGCTGAAAAATTGTGAGATTTAGTAAAAGATTAGCTCTACTTCTAGCTATCAATTTTGTCACTTAAAACTATAAATTAATAAGCTTATTCAATTCAGAATTTAGACCATCTAATTCGTCTATATTATGTGAGCATGATTTTATTCATCATGACCAACATCTCTAAAAAATCTAGCCTAAACCTGACTTAAACTAAACTAGATTATTTATTATAATTTCTGAGATATCTCCAGCATATTCACCCGTTCTTCTGATACTTTCAACAATATAACCTATAGCTATTGAAGTTTCAGCATCATTAGTTGAGTTGAGACTAATTTTTTCAGTAGCTTGAATTAATTCCTCAATCAATTCTATGTTTTCGTTAGCTAAATTAATATTTTTCTGGAGCCAGGCATCTAGACTCATGTTTAAAAGTTGTAATGATATATTACTTGCATTTAAAATAGCATCTAACAATTCTTTCCCTATATTTTTGTCAGCTACTAATAAAGTGTTTTTGGCAATTCGAACTGCATGATCTGCGGTTCTTTCTAATAACCTGCTAATTTGCTGAAAGTGGCTTGCTTGTTCTAGTGTTATTCCTAATTTCTGGCAAAGAATAATGTCTCTTAGCACGATATGAGATTGTCGACCAATTAACCAGTGTAATCTATCTACATCATTATCTCTTTTTATTACTTCTTTTGCCATCTCTTTGTCTCCTGATTGCAAAGCTTTTATTGCATCTTCATGCATACTTTGGACCAAAATGTACATACGTCTTATAGTTTTCTCGAATGGCATCTCCCTAGGATTAACTAAATCTTTAATAAGTATGTAATTATTAGATTCCTCGACAATTTCAGGACCTATTGCAATTTGGGTGAAATTAGTTATACATTCTCTAATATAGGGTTTAAATTTTCTACTCGATTTAATCTCAATTCTTGAAAAACCCATAATATAAACTCCAATTAGAATACGGAATAAAAAATTCCCATCTTCAATTCCATCTACATCAATTTCTTTAGTTTTTAGTACTTTTTCAGTATCAATTTGTGGTGTTATTAACAAATTACCGTCTGGTTGACTTAAAATTCCTAATGTATCGTTTTTTTGAACTCCATGTTTATCAATCCACACTTTTGGAAGTGATATAATATAACTAGATCCTCCTGTTTTCTGGACCTTACGACTCTCAATATGAAAACTCATCATTATTACTTAGTTTAATTTTCTAATTATAATATCGATTTATATCTATATAGAAATAAAAATATGAAAAAAGTGACTATTTCCTTATATAGTGATAATATTAACTAATTTTAAATAATTGTCTATATATTCTATATATTCTTTATATATAAATCAATTATTTTAAATACATAAATGTAATTTATAGGGATTATTTCATGTTTATTTGAATTACTTTAACCAAATGAAGAGTTAAGAGAAAAATTTTCTATATAGATTATATATTGTAAATAAATCATCATATTATATGTCGAAATGTCTTTTATTTTTACTTTTATTTTTTGAATTAACAAAAATTTATGTGAATAAATAATGGAAAGAAGAAAATCGACAATATTAGCGTCTATCGCAATTTTTGCTTGTTTTATTGTTACCTGGGGAATTCAAGGTGCAATATTAGTTGATCTAACATCGATAGAAGGTAACACTGGTGGAAATGAAATAATATATATTGATGTTTCAGGTTCTACTACTTGTTTTCCTGTAATTGAAGAAGCTGCAAATATTTATATGGATAATCATAGCAATTATGATATTCGCGTATCCTCTGGTGGTTCTAGTACTGGAGTTAAAAATGCGGGACTCGGCATTTCTGAAATTGGGATGGCTTCTCGTGCAGTAAAATCAACTGAAAATGAGACCTATGATTATGAACTTATTCAATATATTTTTGCTTCTGATGGTATTGCAATAATTTTTGACTTTGATTCTGTGCACGGAGTTTTAAACCTTACTGTTGAACAAGTATTTCTTATCTATAATGGTACTTATACTGATTGGGCTGATGTTGGTGGCACTCCTGGAACTATTGATGTAGTTACTAGAGCAGAAGGATCTGGAACAAGAACTAGCTTTGAAGAACTTATACAATATAACGGGGAAGAATTAATAGATAATCTGGGATATATAGGATATGTAGGTAGTTATACCACTTATCCTGATAATCCTGCAGTTGCTAGTTACGTTGCTACACATCCAGGCTCTATTGGTTATGTAGGATTAGCTTTTATTAATCCACTAGAGCACATAGCTGTACCTATTAGTGAAAATGGAGTAGACTACTATAATCCTACAATTTCTAATGTAAAATCAGGGAATTATCCTGTTTCAAGAAATTTATATCTAATTACGCGGGGATTACCAAATGCAGGTACTCAAGCTTTTATAGATTTCATTTATGGACCAATTGGTCAAAATATTGTTGAAGCAGAGGGTTTTGTAAGCCTTTATTAAAAGATTTAAATAAATATTGTTAACTTTTTAACTTTTTTTTTATTTGTAAAAAATTTATGAGCACAATGCTATATATCTTATATATCTTATATATATCTATAAGGTAATGTAGAGATTATGGAGAAATTGATTTTATTGAGCCAAATTTTTAATATTTTAATAAGAAAAATATTAATTGCATATCTTTAATTTCCGGTTCTGATAGACGATTAATATATTATTAAACCGAAGCCTGATAAATTATGGCCACAGAGCTAGTTTATGAAGAGGATCTGGAACAACTTGAAGTAAAAAGATTTTCATTCAAAGAATTCTTTAACTCAGATAATAGTGTAAGATTGATACTTTTTATTTGTGCTTTTATCGCTGTAATTTTCATGGTTTTTATAATATATTTCTTATTTACTACAGGAGGTAATTTTTTCTCACATGTATCATTAAAAGAATTTTTCACGGGAAGAATTTGGTTTCCTACAGCAGGATACTATGGTGCATATTTACTAATTCTAGGTACAATTCTAGTCTCGATTGGAGCCATGATAATAGCTATTCCATTAGGAATTGCGTGTGCAATTTTTATAGCAGAAATTGCTCCTCCTAGGTTTAGGAAATATCTAAAACTTGGAGTAGAATTGCTTTCAGGGATTCCATCTGTGGTATATGGTTATTTTGGATTTACCTTGTTAAATCCATGGATCATGAGAACTTTTAATCTCTCCTCGGGAGATACTTGGCTCTCAGGATCAATTATTTTGGCTATCATGGCTTTACCCACAATCGTTAGTGTATGTGAGGATGCTATTAGTTCGGTTCCGAATGAGTATCGGGAGGCTTCATTAGCGATGGGATCAACGAAATGGCAAACTATAAGCAAAGCAATTTTACCTGCCGCAATGTCTGGTATAACGGCAGGAATTATTTTAGGCTTAGGTAGAGCAATTGGAGAAACAATTGCTGTAGTAATGGTAACTGGAAATCGCTTAGTACAGCCAAATCCCATAACGAATTTGTTTTCAGGAATAAGAACAATTACAGCTGCAATCACACTTGAATTAGGAGAAGCAACTGATCTTCACGTAGAAGGGTTATTTGCCTTAGCCATAATCTTATTTTTAATGACCTTCGTTATCAATTCAATAGCAAATGTGATACTAGGAAGATTAAAGAAGAAATTCCAAGGAAAGCAAAAAAAGAAGAATTTTCGTAAAAAATTCTATTCCCCCTCACGAAAAGAAACAATATTAAAATCGTTTCTTCTTCATCATCGTAAATTAATTATATATGGAATCTTTATAGGATTCTTTACCTGGGTTTTTTTTACTTGGTTTGGGTTCTATGCAATATATATTTCAGGCGGTATTGTTGGGTCTTTTTATCTACTAAGAATTATATCAACAAAAAGGCAACAAATGTTTTGGTATGGTCTAATAATATCCGCCAGTGTACTTGTTTTACTTACATTAGGTTTAATTATATACTTTATAGTTTCAAGAGGTTTCCCTGTAATTATAGAAAAGGATTTTTTAACAGGATATCCCAGAGGAGAGACTGGGGGAATTTTGCCTGCAATTATAGGTACTTTCTATTTAGTTGCTTGTGCTATTGTATTTGCTGTTCCTATAGGGATTTTCTCAGGGATTTATCTATCAGAATATTCTAAAGGAGGAAAAGTCACTAAAATTATTAGAGCTGCTATTGATAATTTAAATGGAACGCCATCAATAGTATTTGGATTATTTGGTTATTTGTTTTTTGTCTTAACGTTAGATTTCGGTCTATCAATATGGGCTGGAGGGCTCACTTTAGGATTAATGATATTACCAGCCATTATTAGAACAACTGAAGAAGCTGTAAAGGCTATTCCCCAATCTTTTCGAGAAGGTAGTTTAGCATTAGGTTCAACTAAATGGCAAAGTATATATAAGATTGTTTTGCCCTCTGCTATACCTGGGATTATTACAGGAATTATTTTAGGAATGGGTAGAGCTGCTGGCGAAACAGCCCCAATAATGTTTACAGCTGCTGTATTTACATCAAGAAGCCTACCAAAATCCTGGAATGAGTCAACTATGGCTCTTTCTTTTCATATATATATATTAGTGTTGTCATATTGGAGTCCAGAAGCGGATACAACTGTTGCAGGATCTGCTTTAACTTTATTATTAGTTGTTTTTATCCTTTATGGCTCCGCTTTTGTAATAAGAAATTACTATCAGAAAAAAAAACAGTGGTGATTGGGAGTAATGAAAGCATTAAGTAAGAATAAACAAAATATATCAAACCATATCATTATGAGTGAAAATGATTTTATTTTAGAAACGAAATTACTTAATCTATGGTACGGTGATAACCCTGCATTAATTAATATTGATTTAAGGATTAAAAGAAATCATGTAACTGCTATTATTGGGCCCTCAGGATGTGGAAAAAGTACCTTAATAAGAACTCTTAATAGGATGAATGATATAATAGAAGGGTGTAAGGTAACAGGAGAAGTCATATTTCATGGAAAAAATATATACGCAAATAAAGCAAATGTCATGCAATATAGGAAACAAATTGGCATGATTTTCCAAAAGCCTAATCCTTTCCCTATGTCTGTTTACAATAATATTGCTTATGGGCCTAGAGTTCATAAAATACATAATCCAAATCTTTTAGACGAAATTGTCAATAAAAGTCTAAAAAGAGCTGTATTATGGGATGAAGTTAAGGATCGGTTGAAAGATTCTGCTATGGGATTGTCTGGTGGACAACAACAAAGATTATGCATCGCAAGAGCTTTAGCAATCGAACCAGAAGTATTATTGATGGATGAACCCACCTCTGCACTTGATCCAATTGCAACAAGTAAAATTGAAGATCTAATACTTGAATTAAAGAAAAAATATACGGTAATAATTGTTACCCATAATATGCAGCAAGCAGCAAGAATAAGCGATTATACAGGTTTTATGTATTTAGGAAAAATGATTGAATTTGGAGAAACTGAACAAATTTTTGAAAATCCAAGAGAAAAGTTGACAGAAAATTACATTACAGGTAGATTCGGGTAGGAGAAAAAGAAATGACTCAAAAAATGCATAGGGAAATCTATGAGTTAAAAAATGATGTAATGGAATTAGGAAACTTAGCTTTAGCAATGTTGGAAGATTCGATGAAAGCTTTAGTAAAACAAGACGTAGAGCTAGCAAGAATAACAGAAAAAAAGAAGCATAATATAAGGAAACTTGATACTGATATTGAAGCGAATGCTTTACGTATTATAGCTTTACATCAACCAATGGCTACAGATTTAAGAACATTGGCAACAATTTTAAAATTGATAACATATCTCACAAGGTTAGGACGATATGGAAAAGATATAGCTTCCATTGTAGAAGAAATATCCAATAAACCCTATCCTGCTTCATTTGTCAATTTAAAGCATATGTGGGAACATGTAAATACTTTGGTCACTGATGCATTAAAAGCATTTAAAAATTCAGATATAAAATACATAAAAGGCTTTAAAGAGAGAGACGATGAAGTTGATGAAATGAGATGGTCAATTTTTAGAGAATGTATCACCTATATGATCGAAGATCCCAAATTAATAACAATATGTGCTCATTTCATGATGATCGCTCGCTATTTAGAAAGATGTGGAGATCATGCATGTAAGATTGCTGAAAAAGTACATTACATGGTTACTGGTGAACACATAGAAATTTCTTAAGTATATAATCAAAAATTAGAGAGATTAAAAAAATGCCTAAAATTGTAAAAGAATTAATAAAATTTGAAAATTTAAAAGAAGTTGAGAAGGATATCATCGAATATTTGTCAAACAATAAAGAGATTGGTTTTACGATCAGTGAGTTAGAGTATAACTTAATGATCTTGAAAAAGAATTGGATTAATTTAGGTGGTAAATTCCTTCTTTACAGTATTTTGAAAGATTTAGTGAAAAGAAATGAAATAAGTAATATTATTTCGAAGGGAAAAGAATATTTTTTTAAGTAATTTTCCTTCATTGGTTATTAAAAATACTATAATCGCTTCTTTATCTTTTTGCGACTGTTAACATTATAATATAATCTGCAACATCTTCAGCATTATCAGTCACAGCTTCTAAAGTTGAGACACAATTATGAATCTCTATTGCACTGAACGGATTAATATCGGGATTATTTGATACTAGGATCCTATTTATTCCGTGACGCAAATCATCGCACTGATGTTCAAGAATATTTACTTGTTCACCCAATTGATGAATTTCTTCTTCTTTAGCAGTTAGTAATTTATTTACCATGATATTTACATTTTTAACTGCATCAACTGAGATTCTAGCCATTTCTAAATACTTTTTGTGTACTTCTTCATCTAATTTCATAAAATCTGTATGATTCATGTATATAAATATTCTTGCTCCAGCATTAGCAGCATTTGCAATGTCATCAATTCTTTGAGTAAGATGTATTAAATTTTCACGTATAGTTGGCTTGATCTCTGCTTTTGAAATCATATTCAAAATATTTCTTCTGATTCCATCAGCTTGGTGTTCTATCTCATCTACCCGAAAAAATACTTTTAAAGCAAGATCTATATTTCTTTCAACAAGTAAATAAGACACAGCTTTTTCAAATTCAACAACACACTCGAGAACTTTTTGCATATGAACCAAGGTTTTATTTATTGCACTCTCTTCATTCCTAGACTTAAACCATTCGAATAAAGAACTCACTTCCATAATTACCTCTTTTTTTATTTAATTTTTATTAATTTTATTCTAGTTTAAATATTTCATTTATAATTTCTTTTCCTGGATGCTTAAATACGATACCTAATTCCTTAGGAAAATAAATTGTCACTTCCGAATTCTCCACAAAAGAATTATGAACTTCACTCGTCGCTGGGATCGTAACTACAATTATTTTTTTTTTACCATTTATATTGATAAGGACCTCAAATCTATAAAAAACACCCATAAATTTACGTCGAATGATTTTTCCCAAAAGAGCATTCTTTTTCTCTTTTACACGATCTCCAAGCCTTATTTTAAAATGATTTGCTCGAACGACTAATAGTACCTCATCTCCATGATTAATATCATGATATATATCTTCTCTGACAAAAGCAGCATACATATCCTCAAATCCTAAATCAAGTGGCATAGGAACTGAGTCTTCATGGATTTGAGCAAAAAACATATCTCCCTGTTTTGATTTTTTATGTATATCCCATGTAGGTTCTTTGTTTTTTATACATATCCCCTCAAAATAATTTATTTCACTCATAAAGTTTGCCACAAAAAGATTATTTGGATGATAGTAGATCTCATGAGGTGTTCCAATTTGAATAAGTTTGCCCTCATTCATAATTGCTATACGGTCTGCAACCATCATTGCTTCTTGTTCATCATTCGTCACATGTATTACAGTTAAATTTAATTCTTTAGATTTGGCCATTTGTAGTAATTCTCTCCTTAAACTCATCCTAAGACCCGCATCAAGTGCTTTTAATGGTTCATCAAGTATTAATAGCTTTGTTTGTTCTAAATTTAATAGAGCTCGACATAAAGCTACTCTTTGTTTCATCCCGCCACTTAATTCTTCTGGAAAAGCATCGTTCCTTCCAGTAAGGAGCGTCATCATTAACACTTGTTCCACAAGAGTTTGAGTTTGTGTAGAATCACGAGCATGAACACGACCACTGTAAGAAATATTTTTTACTACGTTCATATGAGGAAATAAAGCATAGTTTTCAAACATAAATCCCAAATTTCTTTCTCCTGAAGTTTTATCTGTAACCTTTTTTCCATTAAAAATGATATCACCTGAATCTGGTTTTATTAAACCAGTAACTATTTTTAAAAGTGTTGTTTTACCTGCGCCAGTAGGACCAAGAATAATAAAATATTCTTTATCTTTTATTTCAAGGGAAATATTCTTAAGAGCTTTAAATCTCCTAAAGGATTTCGAAATATTTTTTAATTCTATACGAACCATTTAATAATCACCATTTTTATGTCAAAGATAATTCATTAAATAGGTTTTCAGGGGTTTTAAATACATGTATATCATTTAAATGAATACCTACAATAATTTCTTCTCCTATAGTAAAACTTTCCTCAAAATTCCCTGGTTTTATAGATAAAAATCTATCTCCATTATCTAACTTCAAATAAAATCTTTTTGTTGCTCCAATGAACCTAGATGCTTCAAGATCTGCTCTAAAGTTCTGCATGTTAGTCCAATCATAGGGACTTCCCTCAAAATCATAATCTAATGGAAATAAATATACATCTTCATAACGAAAGGAAATAACAATATTATCATCTAGATTAAATTTATTATTGAAATTAATACATTCTATTTTTGGACCTCCTAAACGAATCCAAATATTCATTTTATTATCTTCAAGCAATTTCAATACAAATCCTTGTAAAAAATTTGTTTCTCCTAGGAAATTTGCTACAAATATACTGTTAGGATTTTCATATAATTCATATGGAGTCCCCATTTGAAGAATTTGCCCTGATCTCATAATAATTATTTTATCCGCTATTGCCAATGCTTCCTCTTGATTGTGGGTAACATGAATTGCTGTAAGACCTAAGTCTTTAATCAAATTTCTCAATTCATGCCGAAAAACTTTAGATACTTTTGGATCTAATGAACCTAAGGGTTCATCCATAATCAAAATTTTTGCTCCTGTAGCAATAGCCCTAGCAATTCCTAGTTTCTGTAAACCAGGATTACCAAAAATACTTGGATATTCATCAACGTAGTCTAATAAACCCACTTTATTTAATGCTTTTTCAGCCTCTTCTATGATATAATCATCATTATATCCACGCATTTCCAAACCAAAGGTAACATTTTCCCACACAGTTAAATGGTCAAAAATTTCAAAATGCTGAAAAATAAAACCCATATCTCTATCTTCAGGAGGAATTCCTTCTACATCTTTTCCGCCAATTAAAACCTTTCCTTTAGTAGGATTTTCAAGACCAGCTATCATTCTTAGAGTGGTAGTTTTTCCACATCCAGTTGGTCCAAGTAGAAAAACATAATCTCCATCATCAATCTTTAATGAAATGTTATCTACAGCAAGAACTTTTCCATCATTAAATGTCTTCGTAACATTCACCAATTCAATAGATGGCATTATTATGAACCTCCGTTTTTAGTAACTGTTCTTAAAGCAAAAATTAAAATGGCACTAAATACAATAACTATAACGCTTGCAAAGACTGCACTAGGGAATGCATTAGATTCTACCCAATCTACAATTAATACTGGTACTGTTCGAATATTTCCCATGACTACAATTGTAGCTCCTGTTTCTCCCAAAGAGCGAGTAAATACCATAATACATCCCGCTATGATTCCTTGCTTAATATTTGGAAGAGTTATTCTCCTGAATACTGTTAAATTAGATGCTCCAAGAGTCCTAGCAGCTTCTTCCACTCCCTTATTTGAACTTTCTAAAACTCCGATAATTGGGCGTACCATATAAGGAAAAGTGAAGGCTATATGAACAAACAGAATCATATAAAATCCCGATTGAAAAACACCTAAACCTATCGGTCCCCAAAACATAAAAGTTGCAAATCCTAAAGCCGCCGAAGGTATAGCTATAGGAATGTCTAGTATTATATCTAAAAATGTAATCACTTTACCCCACTTTCGTTTCGTGATAATAAATGCAAAGGGTATACCAAAAATGAGATTTATCACAACAGCTAGCGCACCAATCTGTATCGAATTTATGAAACTCACATATAAATAAGCCCATTTGTAATCTTGACCTAGAAATAACTCCTCTACAAAATCTTCCCCTATGATTTGAGTTGTAATATAAAATGCAGGGACTAAGATTATAACAAATAAAATGGATAACGCCATTACGTCTCGAAAGAATCGAAAATATTTATGGCTAAAAATTCTCTCAATCCTTGGCCAAACAGATTTTATAGGAAAACCCGTTTTTCTAGTTAGAATTTTTATTGAAAAAAGCAAAATTAAAGAAATTGATATCAGAATTCCTGCTAATAGCGAAGCAGAGGGCAATTCTAATTGTCTTCTAAATCCAACAATCATTATGGGTGCTGTTTCTACTAATCCTGATAAAATGATAGTAGCTCCTGTTTCACCAAGACTTCTTGTAAACGCAAGAATACCTCCAGCAATTATCCCTTCTTTCATCATAGGGAGGGTAATTGTTCTGAATACAGTCAATCCTGGGGCTCCAAGAGTTCTAGCAGCATCTTCGTATAAAGTGTCCACCTTTTCAAGAACAATTTTCATGTTACGTACGATATAGGGGAATGTAAAAACAACATGCCCAAAAATTATGAGGGAAAATCCCGGTTCAATTCCAAATATTCCCCAAAAAAGCAAGACTGAAAAACCCAAAGCACTTGTGGGAACTGCCATTGGCAGATCTACTAATGCATCAAGAATATTCTTACCTCTAAAGTTATATCTAGCTAAAATTATGGAAATTGGAAGAGCTATTACAATATCGATTCCTACTGCAATACCCGCAATAGAAAAAGAATATCCAAGGGATCTTAAGATATTTTTCCACTGAAGATTTCCGATTAAGTCATCATTAAAAACATCATTTTTAATAGCAGGAATATTCAGAAAAATTGTAGAAAATATGTTAATGATTGGACCAATGATGACTAAAATAAAGAAAATTAACGTAATTGCATCTAAACTCTTTCTATAAACTGGTTTTGAGAAAAATTTATCTATTTTTAAGCTAATCGGTAGGCTATTTTCAGTTTCTATTAATTCAATATTTTTTTTTTTCACATTTTCACCAAATAGGATTTAATAGTTCTTACGCCGTAGCTCTACAAAGTAACCAAAGATCTGGGATTTTTAATAATACCTCTCCATCTATTGGGGTGTTTAGCTCAGGAACAGTTAGATTGAAAGCAATCCCATTAGATTCATAGTTAAATACCTCTGGATCTAATGAAATTGAAGAATTAATAGGTCTAAAGCCATATTCAAGAGCAGATTCAACCGTCTTTGTCTTTTGTAGATAATTTAGAAAGGCTTTTGCTACCTCTTTCTGGTCATCATCGATCCAATCGGCATTTAAAATGCAAAATGGATGATCACTATATAATGTGCCTTCCTCAGGATAGATCGCAATAACTTTACCTCCTGTAGAGGTGCTTGAAATATCTCGTATCAAATTTTCATATAACATAACAATGTTTAATGAACTTGGTCCTTCATTTTTCATATAACGAGCTAAGAAACCTGTTGATGTGCCGTATGTTATAGCACTTGATTCAAATTGTTTTAGCCATTGTTGATTACTAGAGTTGGTAAGATCTGCCATTGTTAAATTCTCTGAAGGTGTTCCAGAAGCAGCAGATAACGCCATAATTACACTCATAAAACCTGAATTTGATAATCGAGGATCAGTGTGTGCCATTTTAATATTCACATTAGGATTTAAAATTAAATTATGTACATCCGAAAAACCTTTAATATTATAAGTCTGGTTAAAAGCTTCCCAAGTAGCGATCACTATTGGTGAATATATTATTTTAACCGCAGCACTAATATTTACTATTTCAACGCTACTTTTAGTTAAATCAGCCCATTTCGTATTTAATAATGGCATCCATATAGAGCTTGCTGGGCTCCAAATTGTAGGAAAAATCTCTCTATTCAAAATTCCAATTATCGAATTTGCTGATCCATATGGATGCATATCAATTGATATTTCTTCATCAGGATGAGTACTTTTCCATTCACTCATGAAATTCGTGTATGCAATTGTCATCCAACTAGCTTTTTCGGAGCTATATATAATCGTTATGTGAGTTTTTTCTCCTCTGCTACTGAGAATAAAATTTGTAGAAATACTTCCTATGAGAAAACCCAAAGCAAAAATTATTATTATAGTGCTTTTACTACGTTTCTTAACTTTACGGATTCGACTCATAATTTATGGAGCATCCCTAATTTCCTTTATATAAATGAGTTAATGTAATTGTCTACTAAAGCAAAAATGATACCAGTTGTTATCCCTATAAGTAGAGCTATCAAAAATATGATTCGTCGATTCATGGAAGCTTTCTATTATATATATATTTTTTATCTTCCTAATTATGGGCTTTAACTTTAATAGGATAATTCTATACCTTTAATTAAATAATCCTATATACCCTATATATGCTATATAGAACTATATATATCAACTGAAGTTTAATTCGATACATCTTAGAAATATTAATAGGTGTGATAAAACCAAATAAGATTATATTAAAGTCTGACCTATAACACTCTTATGAGGTGTCTTCCCTAACATTTTTAAAAGAGTTGGAACAATATCAGTTATTTTACAGTAGGGAATTTGTTTATGTGGAATATCCAAAGATCCACCAATAACCAATGGAACATTCATGCATTCTCTTATACCCATATCATGATTATAGATATTTTTGTTGCCTCTTTTCCCATTTTTTAGATTATAAACTACAGATCCATCATTACTCAGAATTATATCTGCACTTCTAGGATTTTTAAAATGACGAGGTATTAAATCGGGGTAAATTGGATAATCAAGGTGATATGTGGCACTGAGCCATTCTTGAATGGTATGAAATTTATTGTCCAATAATTTACTAGCACTTTCGTCGTTTAAGTAACCAAAAATATCGCAAGTATCGTTTTCCATTATATATTTCGTTTTATAATCATTTCCAATACCGGAATATTCAATAGTACCCGATTTTATTTTGTTAGATTTAATAATTTTTTTTTTTAAATGAATAACTCCCCTATTAACTGTATTTTTTTCGTCTCTAAAGTACATTAAATGGCTACCATCAATTTTGAATAAACTCTCCAATAGATTTATCTTTTTAGGCCCATAATTTTCCAGTTCTTTAACAGAAGGATGAGGCCAACTATTTCCTAAATCTGGATTGGTCTTCCCCTTGAAGTTAAAGAACCCAATTCCATCATATTTAGCCAAATTCATATTTCCTCTTAAATTCCTTCGAGGATGATAATGAGTTAGCTTATTTACTTTAAAAAAATCATGTATAGTCCCATATCTCTCTGCCTTATAATTTCCATGATCTGCAGTAATTGCAATCGCAGTATCATCTAAATATCCCATTTTATCTAAATCTTCAACTAATATCCCTATTACTTTATCGATATGTAAAATATTCAGTTTATAGATCTGTGAATCAGACCCAAAGATATGTAGCAAAATATCAGGTGTCATAAACCATAATAATGAGGCAATGGGAGGTTCAGGATCTTTAACATATTTTATAGGCTTCTTATAAGTGTCAATTAATTTCTTCACTAAACCGGTATCCGCTCTAGCCATCATTTTTTTTATATTTCGGGAATAATATAAGGTTAGATAATACATAGCAAGTTTAGTTTTTCTTTCGGGGAAAAAATAGCTTGATCCTCGGTTGACAAACTGAGCTATACTAGCAGTCTTCCCATCTCCCACCATTTCAAGAATAGTTTTACATCTGTTTCCTAGATCTTTGTTAAGCTTATATATTTGTAGGTTTCTTGCAGCATAATCTCTTAAAAACGGCGGAGCAACATCACGTCCCATCCAATTCATTAATGGAACGCCATGACAGTTTTCTTTACGATAATCACCAGTGTATGTCCCTGTAATTAATGATACCTGAGTAGGATAGGTAATCGGAGGAAAATCGGTTATACAATTCTTGGAATAAATCCCATTTTCCATCAGTTTCTTTATGTTAGGAAGCAATCCCTTTTCTATAAAATTAAATAGATGGTCAGATCTTACGTTATCAATTATGCAGTAGATAATTCTATTTAACCTATTCATAATATTAGAAATCTTAACGTGGGAATTATAATATTCCCGTAAATAAAAAATATGATATTATCAAATATTAGAAAACAAGGAGGTGCCTATAAAACTATATACAAAACTTGCTATTTGTTATAGTAGAAAAGGATGAAAATTCAAATCAGAAAGAATGTGGATATATTCTTGGAGAAAACTTCTTATAAGCATTTTAAAAAATGAATAAATGATTATAGAATTGAAGAAAATAAGGGAAAATAGCCCCCGGTGGGACTTGAACCCACGACCGGCAGATTACAAGTCTGCTGCTCTACCACTAAGCCACGGAGGCGAAAATATAGAATTTTTTTATTCTATATTTTATATGAAAATATTATAAATTTTTAATTTTGTGGTTTCGGGGCGTTTAAAAATCAACACAAATAGTTAAAAGTTAACTTGAACTATTTTTCATAAATTATTAAATATTAACTTTGAGAGGAAAAATGCCGTTTACAAAAGAAGATGTTGTTAAATTGGCCTTTAAGATATATAAGAGAGGAGAGAGCATGGAGAAATCCATTTGGGATTTAGCTCAGCTATGTGTGACCATTAACAAAAATGTTAAAAATGGATATGATATTAAACCATTAGAGACAGACAATCTTGTTTTATTAATACGGGATGATGTAAACGGGGAGATAATTCAACCTCCCGAAGATGAAATAAAGGAAGTTGCAAGCATAATAGCCGGAGAAAATCCAAGTAAAAGCGAGTTGGATTGGTTCCGCGCCGAAAAACAGCTTCTTTTAGATGAGATTAAGAATATAATCGCTCAAAATAGAAACAGTTAAGGTAATTTCGAAATAAATTAACTAAGTCTACTTCTTTTAATACAATTTAGAGTTTTAAAGAAGTAAAAATCCTATTAAAGTAGGAATAGTTGGTATTATAATAGATATTATACTACTTATTAATAGTTGACAATTAAATTATCATTATTTATGGGATTATAAATTGCCGAGTCCAAAAAAGGGAAGGAATAAGAAAGCTGAAGATAAAACTCAAACGTCATTATTTTCCTTTGTTGATGAAAAAGAACAGGGGAAGAAAGAACCAAAAGAGGAACCTAAGAAAGAGAAAGTTAAACCTCCAGAAGAAGAAAAACCACCTAAAAGAGTTTTAACAGCTAAAAAAGAAGAAACTACTGAAACTTTACCAAAGGAAAAACCTGAAACAAAAAAACTCTCTCAACTCTCCTTCTTCACAGAAAAAGATGAGTCGTTTGGATTAAAGGAAAGCAATATAAAATTAGAAAAAGTCCTTAGAGAAGGGGTAACCTCAAAATATATCCGTTATTTGATTGCAAAGGAAGACATAGTTGAGAATTTAGAAAGAGGTTTATTACTGGATGTTGATTATGATGGCGGTCAAAATAAAGCATTTTGTAAATTCTATGATCTTGACACCGATGAAATAAAGATTTGGATTGATACAACCGATCATGAACCATATTGTTTAAGTAAGGAACCAATATCAGAGTTAAAAGGATTAACTTTTAATGACAAAACTGAAAAGAAAGTTAAATTAACAGATTATGAAGGTTTCAAGCGATTTGAAGAAATAAAACGTTTTGATTTATTGGAAGATAAAGAAATTAAAATGACAAAGATTTATGGTAAGACACCTACAAACATAGGTGGTTCGGGAATTAATATTCGGAATATCTTAGGGGGAAACGAAAAGAAAGCATGGGAAGCTGATATCCGCTATCACTTAAATTATATCTTTGATACCCAGTTAATCCCTGGGTTAATATATACCATCAAAAATGGAAAACTCGAAATATTAAATTTTGAAAAAATTGATGATAATTCTAAAAAAATGACTAACGAGCTTCGAACTCTATTTAAAAACGAAACTCCAGAAATCCAAGAATTTTCTGAGAAATTTTTTGATATCTTTATTACACCTATCCCTGAGGTCAAGCGTGTGGCTATGGATATTGAGGTTAAAATAGGTGAAAGAGACTATAAAATTCCTGATCCAACTTTAGCTAACCAAGAAGTTATAAGTGTGTCGTTTGTAGCTACTGATGGATTAAAAGTAGTATATATGCTCGATCGAGAAGATTATACATTTGAAAAGCTTCATGAAGATTTTCCCTCTGATGCACGAATTATTCTCTTTAAAACTGAAAAGGATTTAATTGTAGAAACCTTTCGACTGTTATGGAACTATCCTGTCGTTATAACTTTTAACGGTGATAATTTTGATTTAAACTATCTATCCCATCGAGCGGATAGATTGAAGATTAGTCGAGATCTGAATCCTATTCATGTAAAGCGAGGTTTTGGAATATTATCAAAAGCAGAATGTGATTTAAGAAGCGGTATCCACATTGATCTTTTCAATTTATTCTTTAATCGAAGTATTTCAGGATACGCATTTGGGGGTGTATACGAGAGTGCTTCACTTAATGCCATTAGTGCTGCTCTACTCGGAGAAGAAAAATATCAACATGACGAAATAATTCATGAAATGGAATATGATATTCTTTCATGGTATAATCTTAAGGATTCTATATTAACATTAGATCTTACAAAGTTTAACAACTCACTAGTTTGGAATTTGATAATTCTCCTATGTAGAATAACAAAGATGCCCATTCATGATATGGTTCGTAGACAAATTTCAACTTGGATACAAAACATTTTTTATTTCGAACATCGGAGGAAAAATTCTCTAATTCCACGTAGATCTGAAATAGCAGAATTGAAAAAAGGAGGTATTTTATCATCCAAAGCTGATGATGAGAAATTTATGGGCGCTTACGTCGTACCTCCTGTCCCTGGAATTCACTATGATGTAGTAGTGATGGATTTCGCAAGCCTATATCCTTCTATAATAAAAGAATATAATCTTTCATATGAAACAGTCTTATGTCCTCATGAGGATGATGAAGATAATCTAGTAAAAGGAACTCCTTATCACATATGTACCCATAAAATGGGGATCTTTGCATATGTAGTTGGATTTTTCCGTGATATCAGAGTAAAATATTTTAAACCAAAATCAGGGGATAAAAGCTTATCAGAAAAACAGCGTAATTATTACCAAACTATACAACAAGCTCTTAAAGTTTTTATTAATGGAAGCTATGGTGTATTTGGATCACAAAATTTCCCATTATTTTGCTTACCAGTAGCAGAAAGCACTACAGGAATAGGACAATATTCCATTAAACAAACAATCAAAAAAGCTGAAGAATTAGGTGTAGAGGTTTTATATGGTGATACCGACAGTGTGTTTCTTAAAAATCCTACTAAGGATCAGATGAAAGAAATTTCAGATTGGAGTAAGAAAGAATTAGATTTAGACTTAGAAGAAGAAAAAAC
>JAHQWY010000258.1 GCA_029856445.1 Promethearchaeia archaeon | reverse complement strand
CAAAAAAAGGACCAATCTTTAAACAAAATATATAAGTAAGGAAGAGTGTTAACGGTATAGTGAGTATTATTAACCCCACCAAGCTATGAGTAAAATTTCTGAGTTTAAATGGAAGAAAGGAGTCAAAAAATATATTTATATCAGGTACCATTGTACTTATGCATAAAGCAGTTCCATCAAACTTATTTGGATATTTTATTTTGAGTGCTAATCCTGGTGCTTGGTGAGAAATTACACTACTTGGCATGTAACTGAAGTAATCTTTTTAATGATAACAATTATTGAATCGGTTTTAACTTTTTGAAATGAAATTTGAGATAGTTAATTTTATGTTTGGTGAATTAATTTTATAATCAAGAAAATATTTTAATCTAAAGAATGAAAATCAATTTCCGAGAAACTAAAAGTATTATAACAAAGAGCAATATTCCTTCAATAGATTATGTTATAAATCCCTATACTGGGTGTCAACATGGCTGTATTTATTGTTATGCTGAATTTATGATTAGGTTTACTGGTCATAAGGGAGATAAATGGGGTCAGTTTTTAGATGTTAAAACCTTTGATTTGACCAAGATTAAACCTGAAAAATATGATGGAAAGAAAATTCTGCTTAGTTCTGTAACTGATCCATACTTGCCCTTAGAAAAGAAATATCAAAATACCAGAAAAATATTGGAAAAGCTTGTTGGAACTGCTGCTAAGGTCTCAGTTCTCACCAAGTCTATATTAGTTACGAGGGATATAGATTTATTTAGGAAATTTGAAAATATTAAAGTTGGTATATCAATAAGTACATTGAATGAGAATTTTGCCAGAATCATTGAAAGAGCAGCTTCTAAACCTTTAGACCGATTAAAAGCAATTAAAGAACTATCTGAATCTGGAATTTTTACCTATGTTTTTATATCACCCTTTTTTCCAGAGATAACTGACTTTAAATCAATCATTGAAGAATCAATTGAATATGTTAATGATTTTAGTTTCGAGAATTTAAATTTTAGACCTCACAATATCCCAAGAATTATGAGAATAATAAAAGAGCATTATCCAAACTTACAGCAGAAATATAAGGATATACAAAAAGATCGTGGTTATTGGGATGTTGTTGAAGGGATTATTAGAGATTATTGTGAGGAAAAGAAACTTAATTATGATATTGAGTTCCACCATGGAGGATTTTCAAAGAGCTAGGGATTAAATAATAAGAGTTTCATTCTTCCTTCTTGTTCGATAATAGAATAATAATACGAATATATTTGTCGTTAAATGAAATCCCCAAGAGTATAATAATCCTAATTGAATTAAAGCTATGGAATATATTATAGAAGATAATAGTGTTGATACGACATGTCCCCAATTTTTTGAAGTTGATAAGTGTACAGTCCCAAAGATAATAGAAACAAAAATAATTCCCAAAAATGAATCAATATTAAAATAGAACATTAAAAAGCTTAAGATTAAACTTCGATAAACTAATTCTTCAATCAAGGCACTTAGGGGAAATAATATTGGCAAATATAATTTCTTTTTCTCACTTAAATCCTTAGTAAAATATTGGAAAATTTCATCTCCTTTCCCTAATTCAAGAATTTTAGGATTATTGTTAAAATAGAGAAAGATACTGAATAACTTAGTTAAAATTAGTGCTAATAAAATCGAAAAAACTAGAAAATTAAATTTATGTTTTAAACCTAATAAGTTATAAAAAGAAAAGAGAAATGGTGTGAAGTCTGAAATGAGAGAAAGTAAAGAATTGAAGAGAAAGAATATTAGGACAATAATTAACATCGCATAAGAAGAAAATAATTCAATTTCTTTCCCTTTTTTATATTTAATAGTCAAAAAGAATAGATTTATTGCTAGAATAGATAAACTAAAAATATATAAATTAAAAACAAAAGAGAATGTCGAATAAGAAAACCAGAACAGAAAAATTAAAAGTATAATAAAATTGCTTATAATTAAATTTTTAACTTTAGATTGAATTCTATTATCAACATTTAACATATAAAGAATAGTATATCTCATTAAAATTTGAATTTTTCTTAATACAATGAAAATTCCGGAGAAGTTAGAGACAAGAAGGCTTATTCTCAGGCCGTACATTGATATAGACTTCAAATCTTTTTCCTTATTATTGAAAGATCAATCAGTTTCGAAAAATCAATACCTAGTACCAGAACGACAAACATCGAAAGGGGATCAATCATTATTTTCATCAATTATAAAATCTTATAATTCAACAGAACCTCTTTTCGCATTGGCAATTTGCACTAAAGACAATGAGGGTTTTATTGGAACCTGTGGGTTAAAATTTTTAGAAATTAATGGATTAACCGAATGTTTTTATGCTTTATTACCCGAATATAGAAGGAATGGATTTGCCATAGAATCTATGTTAAAGTTATTAGATTTTTCATTTGAAGAACTAAAAATCCCTAAGATTGTAATATATATGCACCCGAATAACACCCGTGCATGGAAAGTCGCAGAAAGAATAGGTATGAAATATTTAGGACATATTAAACACAAAAATATCGTGCCAAAAGCTATGTTTTTTTCTATTGAAAAGAGAGAATATGATACTCAACATCAGTATTAAATTATATCAGTTATCATCAAAAACGAGGATATATTACTATATCATAACAAATTTTCTTCTATGAACTTACTCACATGTGAAGTAATATCTATTTGGTCAACATCATCTCTGGGAATAGTATTTAATGATATTATTTCGGTAACTCCAATTTGCATCATCTTAATAAAAGTCTCTTTTTTTGCTAGAGCATGAACGCAGAAATACGTTAAACTGGATGGTTTTTTTTGTTTGATAATATTAATTGCATCAAAGGCAGTTCCCCCAGAAGTAATAGCATCATCAATTAATATTGCGTCTTTCTCATGGCAATCAAAACCGGTATCTACTAATGATACTTCATGAGTATGAGGATCTCGATATTTTTCCAAAGTAGCAAATGGTTTTGATAATTCTCGAGCAATCTTTTCTACATCATCATAACTTCCTTTATCTGGGCCAATTATAAACCAATCTTTTTCCTTAGCTTTATGAAGTTCAGGAATCAATAGAGGTGTGAAATCTATGTTATATTTTTTGAAATCTTTATTTGTTTCTAGAAAGATTTTTTGATTATGAACACGTAAGGTTGCTAAAGAGTCAACTCCAGAGTTTTGGATTAAATCCAAGGTATTTTGATGAGAAGTTACCTCTCCCTCTAATCTTCTTCTATCCGTTCTAGCATAGCATAAATACGGAATAATAGAGTGAACTTTAAAAGCACCTAATTCCTTTAATGTAGAAGCAAGAAATAATAATTCCATCAAGTTTTTCTCTTGAGGTGGCGATGTATTCTGAATTAGAATTATTTCTTGATTTTTAATTGACCCTATAATTTTCAAATAACTTTCTCCGTCATTGAAATATTTGACTTTAAGCTCTAATAACGGAATATTAAGCCTTTCTGCAATATTTTTCCCTAATTCTATTGAGGAAGTACCTGGTAATATTTTCATATTATCAAATCATAAATTTATCTTGAATAACCAATTGGGACAATATAAAGGGGTACAACATTTTTAGGAAGATCTAAAACAGCCTTTACTTTATCGTCTTCATAAGCTCCAATAGGAACTGAGTCTAATCCTAAAGAGACTGCTTCAAGATGTATATTCTGAGCACAATGACCTACTTCGATAAAAACATATCTTACACCTCTTTCCCCGTACCTTTGAGTGGTTCTGGCAAAAATTGCACAAATTATCACATTGAGATATGCCTCAGAAATAAAATGTTGATTCCAAGAAGCTGCAGCGAGTTTATCACTTAAATCCTCTTCACTAATTAATTCTAAACTATGCTTACCAATATTGTAATGAAAATAACCCCTATCTTTTAGATTTACATAAATTTCTAAGGGATAGGTTGCACCAGCTGAAGGGACTGTTCTTTTATGACCTTTCTTCCCTTGAGTAGCCCATAAGATCTGCGAAATTTTTTCAAGTTCGATTACTTTAGCCTTATAACTTCTGACACTTTCACGTTCATATATACATTCTTCAAGACTTTTACTCCCCTTCAGTAAAGGTTTAGGTAGATTAAGTTCCATTCTAGCACCTCTATTCATAAGAAATTATGGTAGATCTTCAATTAATATTTATTTCCATAATAATAAGAAGTTTTATTATATTAGAATTCAATGAATTCTTATGACTTCAAAACCTGATTTAGATAATTTATTTCAAGAATGGAATGAATTAAATACAAACGCTCAAAAATTCCTCGGAGAATTTGATTTCGCTAAAATTAAAGAAATTCGAGCCAAACAAAAAATAGCAGAAGATTCTATTTACGAAATTCTTAAAGAAAATGCTCCTGATGATATAAAAAAAATATTACCTGACGAATGTGGTGAGATGGAAGTCGGATATGAAAGTGAGGAGAATCGATTTTATTTTGTGATGTTTGATCCTGAAGAGGAAGACGAAGAAGAAGCTAAACTTATTGCAATTACCATTAACGTCAGTAAAAATGTGAATATTATTAAGGATTTTAAAATGGAATAATTTAGTTTAACAAGATACATTAATAAATTATTAAGTTGAGTTATCTGTATTAATATGTCTTTTACTAATAACAATAAAATCAGGTCAAAATATAATGGTAATTAGTAAAACACCACCCAAGTTTTCAATAACACAGAAAGTACAATGGGGAATGGCTAGCTTTGGTGGTGCAATGATTAGTGGGATTTATGCTTCTCTATTACCTATCTTTTACGTTGATTATCTAGGTCTTGTAAAAAATGCTGCTATAATTTACTATGTTCAGATCATTTATTTAATTGTTAATGCATTAAATGATCCTCTATTTGGATTCTATTCAGATCGGTCAAGATCAAGGATGGGGCGGAGGATACCGTTTATAAGATTCACAGCTCCATTTTTAGCGTTAACATTTATATTGGTATGGTTTGCCCCAGATAAAAGTATAGGGAATTGGAATTTGTTTTGGTGGATGGTTATAACTACATGCCTTTATGACACGGCATATACAATAATTTTTTTAGTTTATTCTGCTCTATTACCGGAACTTACTGAGGATGAACAAGAACGGAATAGTCTTAATATGTTTTGGCAATTCTTTGGTATGATTGGTACAATTCTTGGCTTCATTATTCCAGATATCTTCCGAAATCAATCACGATTCTTACTCCTGATGTCAATGATCTTAGTAGGGATTGTAGGTATGGCATTAATCTTGTATACTTCATATAAGTTTACAGAGAGACCTGAATTTACTAAGGTAGATGAACCTTTGGGAATCAAAGAAGCGTTTAGAGTTACTTTTAGAAATAAATCGTTTCTTATTGTTGTTGCAGCGAATTTTATGGGAACATTAATAAATTCATTAATAGTAGGTTCGATTTTTTATGCGGCAGATTACATC
>JAHQWY010000257.1 GCA_029856445.1 Promethearchaeia archaeon | reverse complement strand
TCCCTTATCACCTCTTTCAAAAATCATTTGAAATTCTGCAAGTGCCCAACATAATGCATCGTAAGGGTAATACTTACTTGAAAGTTCTTTAGCAGTATACTTAACTTTAGATCTTAATCTTTTGTTTAATTCTATACAAACTCTGAAATCATTCTCTCTCACAACAGGTTCTATTAAATTTGTATTATTTTTGACTTTTGACATTTTTTAAACCACCTCATTTATTATTTTAATTAAAATAAATTTTATTCAAGAAATAAAGAACAATAATAAAAATCCTGTAAGCTCACAAATTATAACTTTGTTTTAGCATATAATTTTTCTAATAATCTATCTAATTTCTTTTTATACCGCCATTGAAATATACTACAATTATAATCCTCTTTTATTATAAACTCCGAACCGTCAATTTCATTGTTATAGTAAGATATAAGCCTATTAAGATTACTTTCTCCTTTATTAATTATTTTAAATGGTTCTAGTTTTTCTTTCTGCATTTTAACGTCCTCCTTTTAAATTATTTTATCCAATTATTAAAATATCGCAGGGTGTTTTCTTCACAATTTTATGACTTACTGATCCTAGTGATTTATGTTTTAGCTTGCAGTGAAAACTATTTATTCCTAATACCACAAGATCAAAATTTTCATCTTTTACAGTCTGTTCAATATAATCTTCAGGATGCTCATCTTCAATAAGCCTAGTCTCAACATGTATATTCTCTCTAATAAAAAAATCTAGCATTTTAATTAAAAATTCTTCACCTTCTTGCCTACTTTCTTCTAATAATTCTTCTTCACTTACATAAAAAGAACCATAACTAGAAGGTACAGTATAAACTGCAAATAATGGTAATTTATGATGTTTAATCGAGGTGGCCATTACGATTTTACAATTAAAAGTTTTTTGGAATTCAATTACCTTATGGATTGCTCGTTCTGAAAATTTTGAATCATCAATCATAAGTAAGATCTTTCTATACGTATCTTTCACCTCTTCTTTCATCTTTTATTCTTTATTTTCTCGAATAAAATTCTTTTTTCTTTTCTTTAATTAAATTGAATATTATTCTTTTTCACGATTAATATATATAAAATAGAATATTTAAATCTATCGAACCATGTTCGGTATTAACCCATTGAAACCGAACTTGGTTCGCTATAATTTTTTATGAATAAATATTCACAAAATATAAATAATAAGTTCTATTATCTAAAAATAACATCTAGAAAAAATTTTTTCTAAAAGAGTCAAGGTATTTATGGAATTATGAATAGAATTATTGGAATTCCTGCCGATGGAGCTGAATTATCAGATAATGTATCACCCCATTTCGGACATTGTAGGTATTTTGTAGGTGTTGAACTTATTGAAAATGGCAAATTTAAAAAAATTTTTTCCATCAGTAATGAAGGTCATGCTGGTTGTATGGAACCTGTTATGAACATGAAACAAAGAAATGTTACTGATATGATTTTAACAGGAATTGGAATGCGTCCATTCATGGGTTTTCAACAAGTTCAAATCAACTTATATCGAGGCGTAGAAGGCACTATTGAAAAAAATATTAGAATGTTATTAGAAAATCAGTTAAAAATTCTAAGCGATGCTAGTTGCGCTAGTAATTCTGAACATAATCACATACATTAGTAAAAAATATTTAATTCAGAAAAGATGAGGTGTGTAAATTAAATGCCAAGTTTCCAAGAAACCTATGATGCCATTAAGGCAGATTGGAATGCAGGGGAAAAAAATTTTAATATTGAATGTGAAATGTTACCAGAAGGTATGCAGGTCAAATGTACAATGGGTAATCCTGCAGGGGATCCTTTTGAGTTAATTATTGATGCCCCTGGGGGATTGGATGGATCAAATATAGGTCCATCACCTTTATTAGTGATTTTATCATCAATTGGAGCCTGTATTATAGCCGTTACACGATTTTGGGCAAAAATTATGGATATTAAAATCGAAGAAATGAAAGTTTTCTCTCGCGGTCATATTAATTTGGGAGCAATCTTCGGAATTGATGATACAAAACTAGCTGGTTATGATAAACTTGAACCTGTAATTAGAATTAAAGCAGATGCACCAGATGAGAAGATTAATGAACTAATGGATAAAGTTTTTAATCACTGTCCAGTAATAACCAATTTTGGTGGAGCGTCCCCCATTAAACCCAAAGTGCAAATACGAAAATAAATTTTTTAAAACAATTTTTTTTTATATTCTTTTATCATATTGATTAAATATAATAAGATATGTAGAATTGAACCCTGAAAATAAAGTATGTAAATGGTATTCAGTTTGCCCTATCAAATTTTTCGTCGATCATGGTAAGTTAGATTCTAAATGGGTTGAGAATTATTGTTTAGTAGGCAATAAGAACTGTAAACGATATCAGATGGAAGAAAATGGGCAATATCACCCAGAAAACATGCTCCCCAACGGGATTATTAAAAAAGATCTTTCTTATGAATAAGATGGTTAGAACTTATTAGAATAAATAATATACCTATGTTTATGCTCTATAAAGATTCAAATTCTAAAGAAAGTTTTATCCATGGGAATGATGATGCTCATGGTTATCATCAGCTTCAGTATGAATTTTTTCAACTCCGTACCCTTTTCCTCCGCCTGGGGAACAAAGGCTTTCTCCACCTTCTAATGTACCATCTAATATCTTTTGAATGACATTGTCGATTGTCCCAGTAACTCCCATTATAATATCAATTCCATATTGGCTAAAGAAATCTTGCGCTCTACGCCCCATACCTCCTGTTATCATGCATTTCGCTCCCTGTTCACTTATAAATTTTGGAATACTCCCTACAGTATGACCAGGATTTTGGAGTACTTTTTTTTCAATTAATTTATTATCTTCAATGGTTATGATAGTAAAATTTGGGGCTCGACCAAAATGTCCGGATACATTTCCTGAATCTGAACTAATTGCTATTTTCACTTTAAACTCAATTTAACAGTTTATTTCTTCTTAATTATAAAGAGATTTTTATAAAATTTAAATTTAATGAATAATTATTCAATATATTAAGAATAGTGGTTAACTAAAAATTCTAAAAAAATAATTTTAATAATCACAATTAAAAAATCTTAAAACAATTTTAAGTATGTAGATAAGATAATATTATCAATACCTATTAGCAGTTAATATAAAGGTGATTTGAAATGGGACGAAGAAGACATCGAAGATGGGTTACTCAAATGCCTAATAACCTTTATTTCTCAAATGAACCGCCATCTGAAGATTTTATAACTTTAACCATTGCTGAATTCGAAGCTATGCGCCTTAAACATTATATCGGATTAAATCAGAGAGTAGCTGCAGAAAAAATGGGTATTAGCCAACCCACATTTTCTAGGATTCTTGAAAGTGCTCACCGTAAAAACACAATCGCCTTACTTGAAGGAAAAATGATTAAGGTGCATGGTGGTAATTTTGATATAAAACCAAAATTCGTTGGTTATGAATGTGTAGATTGCAAACATGAATGGGAAGATCCTGAGGCATCAAAAGATAGAAAAGTTAATTGTGTGAGATGTAATTCTAAAAATGTTTACTTTCTAGTCAGGGAACTAGTTTAAACTCAGCTTTCATCCCATAATTTTCCTTTTAAATTTTTATAAATTTCTTTAATAGCTATACTCGCTTCTGAGTTTGGTTCATATTGTACTACAGGTTTAGCAAAAGACATAGCTTTTGGAATTGATAAATCATAGGGGATTTTACCTAATATTTCATAATTTGCTTTACTCATATGTTTACTAAATGGCTTTTGAAATGGGCTCTGTAAATCTGATTTATTTATTAGAACTCCATAGGGTAAATTAAATTGATTTATAACTTCAATTACTCTTAATAAATCATGTAAACCCGAAGGAGTAGGCTCACATATAGTAATAACATAATCCAAATTTGAAAGAGTAGCAATTACCGGACATCCAATTCCTGGAGGTCCATCTATAAATATTAAATTACATTCCTCATATTCTTCGAGATTTTTTACAAATTCTTTAGCATCTGAGACTAGTTTTCCTGATGTAGTGCTTCCTAATTGGGTTTTTCCATATATTAATGGAAATCCCATTTCACTTTTATAGGATATGATTTCACCACTTTTTACAGCATTTATTTCAAAAGCATGCATAGGACATAAAACTTTACATGCTCCACACCCCTCACATTTTAAGAAATCAATTTTAGGTATTGAATTCTTACTATCCCACTCTAAAGCATTGAACTCACAGAAATGGTCATCAAAACATTGTTTGCAATTATTACATAGGTTTTCTAAAAATGTTGCTTTTAGGGTGGTATATGTATCCTGTTTACTTATCTTCGATTCATTATCAGGAGGAAGAATAATTGCTAAGTTTGGTGCATCAACATCACAATCTAATACCATAACTTTCATCATTGAATCCTCTTGTGCGAGAGTTGCTAATGAAGCTGTAACTGATGTTTTACCTACACCTCCTTTACCAGAAACAACCCCTATGATCTTTCTTTCATTCATTTTACATCGCTTTTATCAATTATGCTTTTAATTCTAACCATTTCTTCAAGTTTTCAAAAATATTATTGAAAGCTAAGAAACCAGCGCCCTTTATATCATAACCACTATTTTTTTCCATAATCGGTGTTCCTTGACAATAAGAATTTACAATATCTGCGTCTAAAGGAATATCACCTAAAATTTCAATGTCTTCTTCTTGTAATTCTTTTATAAATTGATCCTTAAAACCTAATAATGATGATCTATTTATGATTACCTTACAATCTTTCCCCAATAAATTTATCAATTCTATTATTCTCTTTAAATCTAATTTACCAAATTTTGTAGGTTCTGTAATAGGAATACTTACATCTGCAATATCAATTAAGAGTTCTACATCACAATGTGCTCCTGGAGCTGTATCTAAAATGACAATATCAAACTTGTTTGGTTGGTTTTTTATGATATCCTTAAGAGTCTCAAGAAGAGCTTCTACAATTCCTGCCGACCGTGCTTCTGAAGGTTTTAATTCTCCAACGTAAAGTGTAAGCCCATGAATTTCATTGGAATAAATCCAACCAAGTGTCTTAAAATCTGCTTCAATTGCTTTTTCAGGACAAATTTTGTAGCACAATTTGCACCCAGAACAAAGTGATGACATTAAGATTGGAATTGAATCATCAATATATAATAAAGCATGATTAATACAATTTTGAGCACATATTCCACATCGAGTACATTTATCTTCATTAAACTTTGGCATGAAAAAAGGGACTTCCCTTTTATTTTCAAGACTGCCATTCAATAATAGATAAGAATTAGGATTCTCCACATCACCATCTATTAGAAGCACTTTATAACCTTCATTTTTAAACATAACGGCGATATTGACAGCGCATAATGTTTTCCCCGTACCTCCTTTACCTCCAGTAATACATATTATCTTAGGCTTCATACCGGTCATAAATCTCTATATTTTCTGCTATTAGTCAT
>JAHQWY010000256.1 GCA_029856445.1 Promethearchaeia archaeon | reverse complement strand
AGAAGCAGGATTAAATGAGTATTTATTTAATTTTGTATCTATACGTGAATTAGATTCTTGGGTCCATATGCATGATAACCCAAAAGCTACCGACAAAGCCAAAGATCTCATCAGAATGGGCGTAGCCCGAGTTAGAGCACAAAAAGCAGAAATAAAAATTAAAGGTGATGTTATTCCAGAAGCGTTGGTTGTAGGAGGAGGTATTGCAGGCATCAGCGCTGCCATAGAAATCGCCAGTAAGGGTTTTAAAGTACATTTAGTTGAGAAGGATGATAAACTAGGAGGACAATTAAATCAAATATATAAAATTAATTTTGATAGAATAGATTCGAGAGAATTCTTAGATAAAAAATTAAAAGAATTTGAAGAGCAGAAAAATATTACGGTGTATTTAAACTCTGAAGTTGTTGAAGTAAAAGGTTCAATAGGAGATTTTAAAGTTAAAGTGAAGGATAGTAATAAAAAAACTGACATTAGCCTAAATGTGGGTACCATTATTGCTGCTACAGGTGCCTATGAGTACAAACCTAAAGGTTGGTATAATTGGGGCGAAAATGAAAATGTTTTAACTCAACTAGAATTATCAGAAAAGCTCAAAAACAATGAATTAGAAGATGGTCAAACTCTTGTGTTTATTCATTGTGTCGGATCGAGACAACCCGAAGGTGGAAATGGTGTAACTTATTGTTCATTAATTTGTTGTTCAGAGTCCATTAGACATGCATTATATGTAAAAGAGACATATCCTAACTCTAAAATTTATGTATTATATAGAGATATTCGGGTAGGGACTGATGAGGAACTTTACTATTGGAAGGCTAGAGAAAATGTAAATTATATAAGATTTAATGAATATCCTACCGTTGATACCGTAAAAGGTAAGTTAAAAGTAAATGTTAAGGATATTTTAACTCAAACTGACCTTTCTATTGATGCAGATAAAGTTGTACTTTCTACACCTTTAATACCACATGATACTCAAAAACTAGGTGAAATGATTAAATGTGCTCGGGATCAAAATGGATTTTTCTTAGAAGCTCATATCAAACTAAGACCTGTTGATTTTGCTACAGATGGAATTTATTTAGCAGGTACTTGCCATGGTCCAAAGGGAATTGCTGATTCAATCTCTCAGGGACGTGGTGCCGCGGCCCATGCATTAATACCTTTAATTTCAGGTGAAGTGGAAAATGAACCATTAGTATCAGTCGTTGATCCTGCGTTATGTATCGCTTGCCAGAAATGTGAAGAAGTATGTAATTTTGGCGCAATAGGTGTGAACTTTGATAATGATGTACTAGTTTCAGAATCAAATCCACTTCTATGTAAAGGTTGCGGAGATTGTTCAGCAGCGTGTCCAGCGGGTGCTATTACTATGAGTCATTTTTCAGATAATCAGATTTATCCAATGATTCGCGAGGCTGTTCAAGGTGAGTACGTGGATGAAAGACCTAGGATAGTGGCATTTTTGTGTAATTGGTGTAGTTATGCTGGAGCAGATACATGCGGTGTTAGCCGATTTCAATATCCCACAAATATTCGACCAATTAGAGTTATGTGTACAGGAAGAATACCAAAACGGTTTATTTTACAGGCCTTTTTGGAAGGTGCTGATGGTGTTTTTGTTGGGGGCTGTCATATAGGTGATTGCCATTATTTAGAAGGTAATTATGATATGCTACAACGTTATAATGAACTTCATGAGATATTGGATAAAGTTGGAATTCACCCAGATCGATATCGGCTTGAATGGGTATCTGCTAGCGAAGGTAAGCGATTTTCAGAAGTAGTAACTGAATTTACTAACAAAATTAAAGAATTAGGACCTTTACCTAGAAGAGGAGATAGAATTGAAAAGAAAGAAAAAGTTAAGGAGGCTGCATAAAAATGGTAGAGATGATTAAAAAGAATGCAAATGAGTTAGATGCAAATTTTCGATATGAAATAAGTGAAAAAGTTGGAGCTAAATCACTTTTAAAATGCATTCAATGCGGAGTTTGTAGCTCAGGTTGTACTGTAACAGAATATGTTGATATGCAACCCCATAGAGTGGTAGCATCTTGTCTATTAGGCCTAAAAAATGAAGTACTCTCAAGTCAAGCAATTTGGACATGTTCTTTATGTCATAGATGTACTGAACGATGCCCAAAAAATGTAGATTATTCATTTATTCTTGCACTCTTACGGAATATGGCTGTTAAGGAAGGTAAGATTCCCAAAGAATATTCTGGAACTGTAGTAACAATATATAATAATGGATACGTTGTACCATATACAGGCGGATTAAAAGTTAATGTAGACAGAAGACGAACTAGAATGGGGTTACCAGAACTTATACCTCCTGACTTAGAGGAAATAAGATATATTATAGAAGAGACGGGATTGGGAGATCTCGCAAAACAAGAACAAGGTGATTAAAAAAAATGGAATATGCATTATTTTTAGGATGTACAATACCTTTAAAACTACCACATTTAGAAAAAGCTTTTAGAGATGTGGCGAGCATCTTAAATGTGAAATTAAAGGAAATGGAAGGAGTAAGTTGTTGTCCTGAACCAGTTTCTTTACAATCTTTAAATATAGATACTTGGATGACTTTGGGTGCGCGAAATTTAGCAATTGCTGAAAAAATGGGATTAAATATTATGACTATTTGTTCTGGATGTTATGAAACTTTGAAGACCGTAAGCGTGTTATTAGAAGAAGATAAGGAATATCTAGCAAAAATTAATGATATTCTAAAGAAAATCAATTACAAATACACCGGTAAAACTAAAGTATATCATTTTGTTGAATTGTTCAGTCAACCAGAATGGTTAGAAAAAATGAAAAATATACTAGTAAAACCTTTAGATGATTTGAATCTTGCTGTACATTATGGATGTCATCTCGTAAGACCAAGTAAAATTATGCAGTTTGATCATCCTGAGAAACCTGAAAAAATTGACATCATATTGCGAGCACTGGGAGCAAAAACAGTTGAGTTTGCGAGTAAATTAGAATGCTGTGGATATTGCGCGAGATTGCAAGATGAAATTGGGGAAAAACTGGTTGAGGATAAGATGACTGAGCTTTGTGAACTTGAAGAAGAAGTTGATGCATTAATTGCGGTATGTCCTGCGTGTACAACTCAATATGATAGAAAGGAAAAAATTATTGCTCGAAAATCGGGGAAAAAATTAGATATTCCCGTCCTCTATCTAGCCGAAATCATGGCATATGCATTAGGAGTTGATCTTCAAGATCTCAGTCTGAAGAATAGAAGCGTTAAACCAGATAAGTTAATTAACAAATTAACAACCTAAGAAGAGTGTTTTTTTCAAAAATGTATAATTAAAAAGAATAATATAAAGAGAAAAAAAGGAGTTTAGAAATATGATTATTACACAATTAAAAGATATAGACCAAATATATAATCTGATAAAACCTTACGACAAGATTTTGATTACTGGTTGTGATGGATGTTGTCAACCTCCTAGATCGCTTAATGAAGCGAAAGTTCTAGGGCAACTTTTAGAATTAAAATCGAGAACAGAAGGCAAAGAGTTAAAATGGAAAGCAATTACAGTCCTTCGACAATGTGATGATAGGATAGCGGCCACGACATGTCGTCCCTACATTGAAGAATTTGACGCAATTCTAACCTTAGCATGCGGACTTGGAGTTGTGATGATGAATAAGGTTCTCCCCGAAATTCTAACTTTTCCCGCTCAAAATAGCATGTTCGGAGGTGTTCAAAACACTGGTGAAAACAATTTTATTGAATATTGTGAAACCTGTGGTGATTGTATTATTGGAGAAACTGGTGGAGTATGTCCACGGGCAGGATGCGCGAAACATCTAAGTAATGGACCGTGTGGAGGGATGGTAGAAGGAATGTGTGAAGTTGGAGGATACACGATTCCTTGTGCCTGGGTACAGATTTGGGCTCGGTTAAAAGAATTTAATAGACTAGATCTATTTAAAAAATATAGAGGTCCAAGAGATTATCGTACATCTACTAGTCCGGGATATATGACAATTTATAAAGATTATACAAATATTAAAGAAGAGAAGGAGGAGAAAAAGTAAATGACAAATAGACCAGCGTTTAGTAATTTAATGAAAGCAGTTCAAGAAGGTCATTTCGTTTTTACAGGAGAGCTCGAGCCAAAAAAAATCTTAAATCTTGATGAAATTATCCATTCTGCTAAAGAGATGAAAAAGACAGGAAGAATAGTAGCAGCTAATGTAACAGACGGCCCTCAAGGGGATGCTTATATGTCATCAATGGTACCAAGCTATTTAGTTCAGGAAAAAGCAAATATAGAAGCCGTTTGGCAAGTTACTGTAAGAGACAGAAATCGTGTTGCTCTCTTTGGAGATGTTATCGCAGGGGCAGTTCTTGGGTTAAAAAATATACTTACTCTTACAGGAGATCATACAGCGTTAGGAGATCATAAAAAAGGACGCGCTGTGTATGATATCGATAGCACCCAATTTGCTGAAATGCTATCTATGATGATTGATGATGGAGTTGACTATGAAGGTAACGAGATTGAAGGCGGAAAAATAGAGATGAACTTCGGATGCGTTGCAAATCCCAATAGTGACCCTCGTGAACCAGAAATCCTTAAGGTAGGTCGAAAGGTAGAACAAGGCGTCGACTTTATTCAAACGCAAACTGCTTTTGATATTGACCAAGCGAAAGATTTTTTGAAAGAATTAGAACAATTCAATATACCTGTCCTATTAGGAATATTTCCTCTTAAATCTCACGGTATTGCCTGGTATTTCGATAATTTTATTCCAGGTGTTTCAGTTCCAAAGGATCTCCTTAAAGCATTAAAGACTGCTGAAAAGGAGAATAAAGGAAACAAGCAAGGAAAATATGCTGCTATTGATAAAATTAATATCGAATTCTTTAAACCATTCATCGAGGAAATTAAAAAATCCACGAAAGCCGCAGGTATACATTGTATGGCAGTAGAATATGAAAGATTATTTGCTCCCTTGTTAGGTGATTTCCCAGAATATGTCAAATAAATAATTAGTTAAAATTTTTTTATTTAATTTTATATTTTTTATATTTTAAATACCTACAAACGAGGAAAAAAATGAGAAATCTTGACGAGAAAGATAAAAAAATAATTGAAATGTTATTTGAAAATTCAAGAAGGCCTTATCATGAAATTGCAGATGAGGTTGGATTATCTGAATCAACAGTAAGAAAAAGAGTAATGAAATTACAAGAAGGTGGGGTAATTGAAAAATTCACTATCAGGATATGTCGTGAAGATGAGCGATGTATTTATGCTTTCCTCACACTTATACCCAAAAACGAATCGGAAATTAAAGAATTATTAAGAGAAACAGTAATACTTCCACAATGTGAGGAAGTCTATAAATTAGACGGTAGATGTGGTATATTAATTAAAGTAAATGTACCCGATACTAATGAATTGGATGCAATACTAGAAATGTTTCGTTCTCGAACTGATATTGAAAGTGTTGAAAGAATATGTATTGTTTTAAAGCCTATTAAAACA
>JAHQWY010000255.1 GCA_029856445.1 Promethearchaeia archaeon | reverse complement strand
ATCTTCGTGAAAGAACACTTTCACGGTTTAATATGTAGATGCCTATATCATCCAAATATTATCCAGATCTTACAATTCGCTTTCAGGAACAATAAATATTAAATCAAAATATATAATACATTTTATCTTATTTCTAAGTAATTTTAGATTAAAGTTTCATTAGGTGTTTATTGTCTCAGAATTAAGAAAATTCAAATTAATAATATTTGGTGATTCTGGTGTTGGAAAAACAACCTTAACACGAAGATTTGTTACAAATACTTTTATTGAAGATTTAAGAAAAACAATAGGGACAGATATATCCAAAAAAACTCTTGAAGTTGAAGGAATGGCAGTTTCGCTTCTAATATGGGATTTTGGTGGCGAAGAAAGATATCAAGTTTTATTTCCAAGCTTTATTAAAGGAGCAAATGGAGGAATTTTTATGTATGATATAACTAGAGATGAAACTCTAAAAAACTTTGAAAATTGGTTGTCTTTTTTTAAAGATGAGCAAAAGATTCTTAAGATCCCCATAATAATTGTTGGTGGGAAATCAGACCTTGAGAATCTAAGGCTTGTAAATATGGAGGATGCTATCGACATAGCACAATTACATAATTTAGATGGGTATTATGAATGCTCATCAAAAACAGGTATGAAAGTAGAAACCATTTTTCAAGCAATCACAAAACTGATGTTAAAAAAATTAGATTGATATTGTGTTCTTATGATTATTTATATAGATTTAAGATATACACGATTATATATAAGATATCAGATCTCTAATAATCTATAATCAAAATTTATAAAATCAAATAAAATCAGATATAAAATATTAAAAATTTAAAAAATCGGTTTTGTATATTGGATGGATATGAATTTTAATAGAAAAGCTATTGGTTTAATATCTATAAACTTATTGTTATTTATAGCAGTGTTTATTCTCTTTTTACTTACACCAATCCCGGATACATACAATTTTTTTATTCGATTATGCGCTTTATTCGGATTTACAGCGATGTTTATAGCAACTACTATGAGTCCATTCATGGTACAATTATATAAGATATTTGGGAAACCATTTGTAAAACTACATCATATATATTCAATATTCGGGTTGATAATGGTGACCCTCCATCCCGTTATTTTCGCGATTTCCAAAATGGATATTACTGTATTTATTCCTGATTTTTCTTCTTGGATCTCCTTTTGGGAGTTAGCTGGGAGACCTGCTTTAATTTTAATATATATTGCAACGATAGCTGCGATACTGAGAAAAAGAATACAAAAATATTGGAGAGTATTTCATGTTCTAAACTATATTGCTTTGTTATTTGTGTATATTCATGGAGTATTGATAGGTACTGATTTTCAGAATCTGGGAATCTTAATCTTATTTTCTGCCATGTTAATTATTTCTATTAGTAGTTTCCTATTAAAGCGATATCAAAAGTATAGCAGAAAAAAAAGATTAAAAAAAAGACAAGAAGTAAATAAGTAATGATTCATATTTCTTCACCTAATATCTCTATTATAAATCTGAATCATAGGAAAGTCTATAATTCATTTCATGGGGATGTTTTATATATATTAATTTAATAATAAAAATCGAAATATTTTGTATATGAGGTGATTATATGCCAAAAATAGTACATTTTGAAATTAATGCTGATGATATTGAGAGAGCTAAAAGTTTTTATGAAAATGTATTTGATTGGAAAATCGAAAAATGGGGAGGTGGGGAATATTGGGTAATTGAAGCAGGAAAAGAGGGAGAAGAGGGCATAAATGGGGGGCTACAAAAAAGAGAAGAGCCCAATGATCAAATCTTTAATTATATAAAAGTAACTTCCGTAGAAGACGCGAAATCCAAAGTAGAAAAGTTTGGTGGAACAATAACATCTCCCAAAATCACAATACCAAGTGTCGGTTACTTCTATATGTTTAACGATACTGAAGGGAACAAACTTGGGATTATGCAAGAAGATGAAAATGCGAGATAAAAGCTTTTTTTCTTAAACTTAACAAGAATCAAATTTAAACCCGCAACATTCGCATAGGTTTTCTAGATTATTGATATAATTTACCATTGAATTATACCACTTATCTAATAATTTCTTAAATTGAGCCTTTATTGAATCCATATCTTTTGAATTGTAGACATAAAGATATCCTTGCTTTTTAGAATCATTCTTTTTCTCCAAGATTCCATAATCTTTCATTGAGAGGGGCTCACGTTTAATGAGTAATAATTTCGATAAACTTTGCAGCGCTCTCTGAACTGAACTTCTTTCCATTTTTAGTTTAGATGCTATTTCAGAGGTACTCGCGTTCTGATTTTTTAATATATATCCAAATACCTTTGATTCTGTTTTATTTAGACCTAAAATGCATTTAAATAATTTTTCACCAGAAAAAATTTCTTCTTTTTCCAATAAATCATCTATTCTTTCAAATTCCTTAAGTTGTCTTCCAATTACTTCCATTAAGCATCAGCTCAGTTTATTTAAAAGAAAATAAATAAAAAAATTTGATTATTCAAGTAGTGATTATTTTAATTTTTCTAATATTTGTTTCATTTGTTCATAATTCAAAGCGCCAACAATTTTATTAACAACATCTCCGTTCTTAATAAATAACGTAGTTGGGATTCCAGTAATTCTGTAGTTAACAGCAATGGCATTATTTTCATCGACATTGACTTTTACAAAGATAAAATCTTTTTCATATTCTTCATGAAGTTTTTTGAATATTGGTGCGAAAAACATGCAGGGTCCACACCATACTGCCCAAAAATCAATGATAACTATTTTATTTGGATAGTCTTTCAATAATTTTTCAAATTCCTCAGCAGATTTAATTTCTACAATATTTTTTGGCATCTCTTGACTGTTTAATAATGTTTTGGCTCTTTTCATTCTCAACATTTCTAACTCTGAATCTACTTTTTGCATTACTTTTCACTTTTTCTTTTTTAGTTGTGAAAAAAAAAATCACAACCTATTAATATACGAAATTAACTAGTATATTTAAACGTGATTATAGTGAAAATAATTTCACAACTTCTCAAATTAGATTTTAAAAGAAAAATTAGAGATTATTCTATAATTTCTACGATTTCTATTATTTCTTCTGGAATCTCTTCTGTTTCTTTCATATATTCTTGATCGATGATCTCCAATTGTCTTATTTTTGTAAAGAACCAAATTAAAAATGGATGGATCACCCCAAGAATTGCAAAGAGTAGAAATAAATTAACTATACCGATGAATTCTGCTAATGGTCCGGCAATAAGCGCTCCTATAGGTGCTATAGCCATAGAGATCATATGATCAATTGACATTATTCTCCCAATTTTATCTTTAGAAACAACTGTTTGTAAGATTGCTAGATATGTTGAAACCGTAATTGGAAGAATAATCCATGCTGGGAAAAGCACTATTATCATAAGAATGAAATTACCTTTTGGTGCGAGAATAGCAGGTATTTGACAAATAAAGAAGAAAGATGCTCCGATTATGTTTATTTTTATTTTATGTTTCCACGTCTTCTTAATCGACATTATTAGTGAGCCCAATATATTTCCTAGCTGAGCCATAGCCATAAGCAAAGCAAGATCAAAAGCAGAACCGTCATGAGTATATTTTACAAAATAAGGCATTAAAACGGCCCAAGGTCTATGAATAAAGTTCCAAATCATCGCAAATGCTATCATTGCAAAAAGACCTGGAATCATTTTGATTGTCAATAAACCTGTTTTGAAATCTTTCATAAATGATTTTTCTGTAGCTTCTTCTGTTAATACCTGATGAATTTTAGGTATTTTTATAAGGATTAATGGGATAAGAGCAATCCCAAATGTTATAATATCTAATAGAAAAATCTGTGATGCTGGAAAAAATGCTAATAAGGTAGCTGCTATTATTGGTCCTATACTATAAATCAGTCCAGAAAATAAGAAATTAAATCCATTAATCCGACTTAAATTATCCTTTGGAACCATGGTTGGGATGAGTGATTGAACCGTGGGGTATTGAAATGCATACAATCCTGCTCTAAACGTGTTAATACCTAAAACAAGCCAAACATTCTTTATATCGAAAAGAAAGAAAGCAAAAAGCAAAAATGTTACTATAGCTTGCATCGAATCTGAGATTGCTATTATTGCTTTCTTATTCCATCTATCAGATAAGACCCCACTAAATGGGGTCACTACAATTTGGGGAATAAACATTAAAAAGACAGATATGGATAAAATAACTGCACTCCCCGTCTCAATTGTAAGCCACCAGGTTATAACAAAACTCACAATTAACGAGCCTAACATTGAAAATTGTTGACCAAACAAAAAATACATATAATGACGAAAATTCTTTTTAGTCGGTTTATAATCCATTCTTCTCAACCATAAAGTAATTTTTCATAATTTCAATCCTTATGAATATTATACTAACCATTAGTAAAATAGATTTAAATGCTGAACTTGAACTGAACTTTAAACCTTAAATGAAGTTAATTTTTTCTACTACTATTCGATGGGGTTGGTCAGTTGGGGATGCACATGGGGAGTTTTCGAGCGACCTATTGCCCCATTTTACTTACCTATTTATTTTTATTCGAAAAAGTAAATAATTTATTCCAATACTTTCCTATATGTTCGAACTTCGTCAAGAGTTTCGTAATAGAAACTATAAGACAAAGTTTATCTAGATAAAATATGTGCTAAAAATAAAAAAATATGTGCCCTTAGGCGGGAAAACTCTTCTTGGATCTCCTTATTATTCATTGAGAGAAAATTTTGGTTGGTTTAAACGTTTTATATTTGGCCCTAGTACTAATAACTATGGTAATGTTGAGTACATTTCTAAAAGTACTGTATTAAACAGAATTACTCCAAAATATACTATATCTTTTTTAGGAGATATAATGGACATGAATTTAAGAAATTTAATAATTGGGGAGAGAATTAAAGACTTTGTAAAGGGGTCAGATTTTCTTATTGGAAATTTTGAGGCAACACTCACTTCAGAGAAAAAAAAATTCAATGGAAAACGTCATAAACCACAGATAATGGATGCTCTTGAAAATTTATTTACTCCAGAAAAAATATATTTATCGACAGCAAACAATCACAGCGGTGATTTTGGAGAAAGATATTTCTATCGTTCTGTAAATCAATTAAAAAAAAGAGGTTTTAATGTATTTGGAACCGAAAAAACACCTTTTCTAGATATATCAAATGATCTAAGAGTGATAGGAGGTACTCAATGGTCAAATTATCCTTGTGATTATATTATTAGATTAGAAGAATCAACCCGATACCTCAAGAAAGGTTCATTTAATTTATTATTTCCACATTGGGGTTATGAAATGGAATTATATCCGCGTATAAAAACCATTAATCATGGTAGAATTTTATTACATGAATTTGATGCTTTGATTGGGCATCATTCACATTGTCCACAACCAGTATCGTTTTTCTCCGTTGATAATGTTAATAAATTAATTGCTTATTCTTTAGGGAATTTTTGTATTGGTATTGAAAATAAGATGCATAAATATGGAAT
>JAHQWY010000254.1 GCA_029856445.1 Promethearchaeia archaeon | reverse complement strand
AGCCAACTAAAGTGATGGAACTTACCACAGTTAGAACACTGGAATTGGGCATGCCATGCACACCTAAAGATTATCTTTTCATTGGTAAATTTCCCCTCTCTAATAGGATAATCCTCATCATACTCTTTGATTTTTTTACAATAATAACAAGGTTGAGGATCCGCAGGTTCATAGAAGTACATAGTAAAAATAAATCATGGGAGATAAGATATTAAGTTTATTCTTAGTAGAATTTATTTATAAAACACTGAAGATGCATAGATTTATAAAGGAAGATGATCATATATTTTAAATCTGTTTAGCACCACATACGTGGCAATAACCAGCATTTTCTGGGATAGCTTCCCCGCAGAATTTACAATAATTTTTGCTTATAGTTTTTTCAGAGTTTATCGAAGCTATTTCCTGAGGTTTGATTTGTTTAAACAGTAAATTTTCAGGTAATTTAACCATTACAGCAAAATTTTCGCAATCTGGACACGATACTTTCCCTTTCTTACCAAGATTAAAAGCCTTTCGAGGACCTAGACCTGTAATTTGTCCCATACAGGACCCACACCAGACTTTTTTACAAATATGACATATAAAAAATTGGTTAGTCCAATTATCGCTTGGAAATTTTTTATCAGTCGTATACCTTCCACAGATTATGCAAAAATTATCTGAGGGAACCCTTTCTTTCTTTTTTCTTAGCATATTAGTAATCCCTTTAAATGACTCATACTATTTTTTAAACTAATATATTAAATAATTAATCTAAGATTCATCTAAAACTTTCTCTGAAAATTTGAGATTTGATATTCGAATAATAGAAAATTTTTAAACTTCTGGTTATATATTAAGATAAAATTATTTTTGAACTTCATATTATATTATAAATTTTATACTGAAAAACTAGTCATTTAGATTTAGTAATTCTTATGAAATTTATAATTAATGAGGATCGTATAGGGAAAAAGGTCCAAGAAATAGTAAAAGAAATTTATTATTTATCTTATTTTCATTTTAACAAGTTCTTTTATGTTCGCCTCAGATTTAATGAGAGAATTATGGAAGATAAGATATTAAGTTTATTGTAGGTAGAGTTTTTTTAAATAAGTAAGGTTAAATCTTCATGAAATAGTTTGTTAAGAAAAATTTTAATTAATATTAATTTTAATCATCCCAAAGGCACCTGATCTATCAACTTACTAATATAATTAGGAAGATGATCAATTCCAGCGAATTCTTTTGTAACAATTGAAGTTATTTTAGATTGCAATTCTGGTTTAAGATTAGGGTAAGTCATTTGAGATTTACCTCCAATACTCTCACAATCGTCTTCAATTATTATATCAGGTTTAGCAATTTCAATTGGTAAATTCCAATCTTTCTTTTCTCGTCGATAAAATATGGATCCTTCAGGGAATTTATATTTTTTTAAAACAATTTCGTCTTTTTTTACATCTTCGAGATTTAAATGAGAACTAAGATATAAAATCTCGGCTCCTTGATTATACCATGAAGTTAATTTCTTTATAACATCACCAATTGGAATATATGAAGCAAAATCAGATATAGATTCGTCAGTATCTTCAATAATCTGCTTTATTATTTGATCTCTTGGAAGACCTAAAGCATTCTTATGCATAATACAGGTTCCATGAAGAAATACTAAAATTCTCATTGGTCTTGTATTTTTTGGCGATTTTTTATTATATACTTTTATTTTGATTAAGATAAATTCATTTATATATTACGAAATAAATTTAAGGGTCTTTTAAAAAAAAGCTCTTTTTTAACTTTAGTTTTTCCATTATATTTTTAATTTAATTTCCATATTTTTAATAATAATCACTCTGAAATTCAAAATACTAATAATAATAAAAAAAATAACTATTATTTGTAACTAAAGGATAGGTGGCTGCTAAAATTAATACAGAGTATCATAGGAGAGATTGGAAATCTATTGCAGGAAGATTAGGTCCTAAATTAACCTTAATATTAGGAATGCTCTTTCTTATTGAAGGTATAACTAGAATAATAGTTTTCTTTCTAAGTACCATGTATTACCCAAATACTCTATATATTCTGATATGTGGAATATTGGCTATTTCAGGTGTATTAATTGGGTTAAAAGGAAATGAAAATGCAAGGTTTCTTTGTTTGATTGCAGGAATTCTAGCTATTGTGGGCCTACTGATCTTTAATTTTATTCTCCGATTCATCCTTCAGATAATTTCTATAATTTTGCCCATCGGGATGCTGCTATACGATTTAAATTACTCCTTTCCATTCATTCTTTTAATTGGTGGGATACTTAGTGCAATATCTGATGAAAAATTTCTAAACTCTCATAGAAAAGGACGTGATTTTGAACCAATTCAAGGATCAAAAATGAAAATTCTTTTCTGCCCAAACTGTGAAAAGAAAGTATTACCCTCGGATCAATTTTGTGTAAATTGCGGAAAACAAATAAACGGAATATCAAAAATCTAAAGTCTTTATTCCAATAGAAAATTCCTAACTTAAAATCATTTTAAATTCATAATGAGGAATCACCAGAATGGAACTTTTTTAGTTGTTAGGATTAGGTTTTTCCTGATTAGTATAATTATTTTATAAGGGTAGCGAAAAAGATAGCATTAATAATCAAAAAATAACAAGATTGAAATATGGTATTATGAATCTAGAAAGTAAGAATAGTAAGCTAAAATTGTGAACTCAAAGATAGTCCTTAGTGTCATTAAACATGGAAGAAGAAAATTTGGATGAAAAGTTAAAAAAACTCGTAAAAACCATCCCAGAAGTAAAAGCTGCCATGATTGTTTCTACTGAGGGTTTTCCAATCGCAGCAGCCCTATCAAGAGGTACAGATAGAATTAGGATGGCTGGGATGACTGCGGCGTTAATTTCAATAGCTGAACGATCTGTTAAAGAAATGGCGAAGGGCAAATTTGAACAATTATTTATTCGGGGAAAAAACGGATATATCTTAGTTCTACAAACGGGACTAAATACGGTTTTAATCATTTCTACGACAAATAAAGTTAAACTAAGATTGGTAATTCATGATATTAAAGAGAAATTTAGCGAATTTGATAAATATACTCCCCTTGTTCCTTTTATTTTACTAGACTCCTCAGAGTTCAATGATAATACAGAAAAGAAGGAGTAATGAAGCAATTAAATATTTAAATATTCTTCTTTTCTCTTCAAAATTTAGTTTATTCTTGACAAAACTTATGTACAAATTTAAGGTTAAGTTTTTATTACATTAGAAAATTCTTGCATTAGAATCATCTTAAATTCTTGATCTCTTTCTTTAAAAGGAATCTTTTCTTCTCCGGAATAAATATTCCTTGTTTTATAGCGTTTAAACACTTTAGAAAAGGGAATTACTATTTTTGAATAATCAAGAACTTCAAATTCTAAGAAGCGTTTATTTGAGTCTTCATTCTTATCAAGATATTGTTGTTCTAAATTTCCTGAACTCATTAATCTCCCCTTTATTCCTTCACAATTAGTTTTCCTCTAATTCTAAGCTTAACTCCAAGTTTTTCTAACTTGTTTTTGTGTTCAAAAATGATTTCCCTTAAAATTTTGCGACTAATATCCAATTGTTCTGCTAAAATGTCAAATTCGATTTCATTGAATAATTCCGCATATCTTATTAATTTCTGAATGGAATCTTGTATTACTTGGTTATAATCTGTTATCTCGATTTCTCTCGTTATATCGGTTAGATCTATATCATAGATATCCTTTAATAAATTCGGATTACTTTCAATCCAAGTATGTATGATACTGCGAATTGTTTCTGAAATAGATTGTTTTCTTTTTGTTGCCATCAGATTTATTACTTTCTCATCAAACGCACTTAAACTGAAAGTACGTCTAGTTAAATCTGAAGTTTTTCCAGAATCTGATGGCATAATTTTGAGTTACCCGACAAATTTTTTATCGCTTAATATTAACATTTTTTAACGGATATTTAAATATTTGCACAGATGATCATTTAATGCATCACTGAAGATGCATAGCTTTATAAATGAAGATGATCATATAATATCTTAATGTCATAGGTATGTCATTTGTATATTATACCGTTTTGTGTGTAAAATGTTAGAACTTTATACCCCTGATTATGAAATTATCAATACCAAAGAACGTATTACGATTGACCTATTAAAAGATGGTCAAGAATTTTTGGAGCAATTTGACATTAATACTGATTTTTTATTAGATACCATTTCTTTGGTCTATAAATATTTAAAAAATAACGGAAAAATCCCTCACAATCTATATAAATTTTTTATTGCGGCCTATTATATCATTTCAAGACATCCTTTTGCGTTCCCTGCGCATGAAACCAAAAAAGATTTTTGCGAAAAATTTGGTCTTTCAGTAAGCTCACTGGAATATTGCGTGGAGAAAATAACAGATTCGTTGAATTATATTAAAATTTTGGATGACATGAATTTCCCTTACTTTGTTGATCCAAAAAGAGATATTGGATTGAATGTCATTAAAAAACTCATTAAATCAAAAGTCGATGAGGCAATGATGAGCTTTTTGTTATACCATCAATCAATTAATTCACAAATCCTTTCCGAAGAGTTAGTTTATGAAGTAGTTTTTGAGCAAAAGGCTTTTCCTGAGGAATTATTCCGTCAGCTATATGAAATTGTTTTTCAATATGTGGAAAGGGAGTTTCTAGATTATAAAATGTATGTAAAAATGCAAAAAAAGTTCTTTATATAATCATTAAGTGCTAAATCTCCCATCTTACCAGCCAACTGAGCTTATTTTTCAAGAATTCTCATATTTTTAAAGTCTTTTCTTTCATATTCCTCGCAGTTAGTACAAGATCCATGATTTCAATGGGCAATTGTTCATTTTGCCATTTTCTTTCAAGATCTATAGATTTTCCTGCGCTGCTGACAGCCTTTAATGCATATATTGCTGCTCCTATTGAATGATCGGACATATGAGCCGTTGCAACAGCGTGTCCAACGGAACGAGCTACTGCTATCGAAGTTGGGTAAGAGGATTCTCTCGCAACTTCATATGCCCTTAATGATGCCTTTCTTGCGTCTCCTACTGAAACATTTCCTTTTATCCATTTCTTAGCTACAGAGAGTGCATTTTTTAGTCTTATATCAATTTCTTTACCGTACAAGGATAGTACATGTTCAGCACAACCGCATGCCCACCGCATTAATTGTTGGTGCTGTTCCTTTTTTAGGGATCCACCTCGATGTTCTGCTATAAATCTTTTATCTCGCATTTTTAGGAGAATTCTTTCTTAGTATCTTGCCTGGTTTAGCTAATGTATGCTTCTTATCTTCTACGACAATTTCACCATTTATAAATACATAATGTATCCCGTCGGGATACTGATGAGGATCAGTATACGTTGCTTTATCAATAATCCTATCTTGATCAAAAATTACGATATCTGCCCACATCCCTTCTCGAAGTAGACCTCTATCTAATAAACCCAACGTTTGAGCCGGGAACGAGGCCATTTTTCTAATAGCTTGTTCTAACCCCAGTACTTTTTCCTCGCGAAC
>JAHQWY010000253.1 GCA_029856445.1 Promethearchaeia archaeon | reverse complement strand
ATTGGTCATTCACTAGGTGGGATGGTAGTTATTATGAATCAAGCGTTGAATCCAGAATTTAAGGCCACTGTTGCTTGGGCACCGCTATTAAATTTCACACCACCTAGTTTTGGACTTAAATGGCAAGGATATGAAGATTTTATTCCTCTTAATCTAATAAATAGCACTAATAGTGAAAATTTGTTAATAATTATGCATACTAAAGATGAGGTCTTGGATTATCAAGATGCAGTAAAAGCTAAGGCTTTGACAAATTGTACCCTAATTAACATAACTAAACCATTATTTGGAGGAGCTCACCAACTATTCACTAATAAAGTTCTTATTGATTCAATTAAATGGTTTGAACTAAAATTTTTTGGTTCTGAAACTAAAAATGGACGAATAACTATTACATTTATCTGGAATTATGTACTTATTTTTCTGAATTTAGGTTTACTTATCGTTATTATATTTCTATTAATATCATATTCAGCGAAATATTTTCGATTAAAACCTGAATCTGATGATCAAAAAATTGAGGAGAACAACAAAGTGTTATCTAAGAAGAAAATTATTAAGAATAAGATTGTAAACTCAATTAAAATCTCCCAAATTATATTATATTCATCTCTTTTTATATTTAATTGGCTCTATTTTAGTGCTCTTTATGGATTAATAGGAGTTTTCTATGCGTCTCTAGTTTTTAGTGGAGCATTCTTGTTAATTAAATTTATCACATATGTTATACGTCTATGGAGACAGGATATTAGATTTAGCAGAGAGCATCTAAAAGATATACTAAAGCAAGAATTTAATGTTAATGTACTTATTTATACTACTATATGTGCGTGGTATTTTCTTATAATCTATTTAATTTTTTCCTATTATTATCCATTTGCTTTTATGTGGCCATCAAGTCTCACAAATATATTTATTTCCTTAGCTATTTTTCCAGTTTATTTTTCAATAGAAATATTATTCAGAAAGATTATATATCCTTTACTCAATTTTGTAAAATCTGAAAAAACTAAAGCAAAATTGACTATTTTTTCTGCTTTCATAATCTATATAACTTTAATGATATTAGCTAGAAGCTACGTTTACTTACCTTCTGTATTATTTACTTTTATCATTTTTCTAATAGTTACGGTCGGTAATACCATAATATATGAACATACAAGAACATTTAGTGCAGTTCTAGTAAGTTCGTTTGATATCATTCAACTTTTTTTCTCTGCTGTAATTTCAAATGTAATCGGTCTTGGTGCTTTCTCTCAGTTATTCTAAAACAATCTAAAATATAAATAATATTTAATTTAATTTTAATTATCATTCTAAATTAACAGAACTTTAGATAAGAGTATTAAAAAAAATGTTATTAAGTGTTGTTATAATTCTTTCATGTTTTCTTGGAGTAATTATTTTTATCATAACAGAAAAGTTGAATAGAGCAATCGCTTCTTTATTGGGAGCAATAATCACTTATTTTGTCTTAATTTTCCTTGAGGGTTTAGATTTTTCAGTGATTGTTGATCTTATATTTAGTTCAAAAGACGATGATTTTGTAAATTTACATTCCATAATTTTAATAATAGGAATGATGATGATTGTACAAATCTCACATGAGGCAGGTACATTTCAATTTATTGCTGGAAAACTCATTAAGTTCTCAAAAGGGAAACCTATACGTTTAATGATTATATTTTGTTGCGTCACAGTACTTATATCAGCAATTTTGAATAATATCTTAACAGTTATCATCATAATTCCACTTACAATTACAGTTTCAAGGATTTTAAATATAAATCCTTCCCCCTACATTCTTACCCAAGCAATATTAGTAAATATAGGTGGTACTATTTTCTCTATTTCTTCAATTCCAAATATTTTAATCACAACCTCAGCAAGAATAGAATTTATAGAATTCTTCATTAATATTGGATTGATTTCTCTTATAGTTTTCTTATTTACTCTCTTATTATTCATTCTAATTTATAAAAAAGAGTTAGTAATACCAGAAGAGGGTCAAAAAGCATTAAAAGAATTTGACGTATGGAATGTTGTTCAAAATAAAAGGCTTCTATATCAGTCATTAGTATCTTTGATAGTTTTATTGGTACTACTCACAATTGTTCCTTCTTCGCTTCTTTCTCCAGATATAATTGCTTTAACTATTGCTATTATCTTGATCATTGTAACTAGAATAGAACCAAAAGAAATTATAAGTAAAATAGATTTTGAGTTAATTTTTTATCTTTTAGGGATTTTTATAATTGTTGGAGGTCTTGAGGAAACAGGAGCTACAAAGGCTATAGGAATCTTTATACTAAATATTGGAGGAACTAATCTTTTTTTCCAACTTCTCTTAATTTTATGGTTTTCAGCTTACTTAAGTAGTTGTATTGATAATATACCAATTACTAAAGTTTTAATCCCAGTAGCGGATTCTATGACAGAAACGGCTTCATTGATTAATAAAAAACAAATCTTTTACAGTCTTGCATTTGGAGCTAATTGGGGGGATAATTTAACACCTCTTGGTGATAACATTCTTGTAGTTAACATTGCTGAGCAAAACAAACGTCCTATAACCTTTAAATCCTTTTTTAAATTAGGTTTTATTACAACAAATTATCAATTAATTATTATTTCACTCTATTATTCTCTAATTTTTTACTTTCAAATTGGGATTATTATTATAGGGATTATAGCTTTAATTCTAATGATAATTTATTTTTTAAATAGATTTGGACCAAGTAAGATCAAATCTCAAATTTATGTTATTAGTGATAAATTAAGAGAAATCATAATAAGGTGATTAAGAGATCGTATTCAAAAATGTAAAACGAATAAAAGCGGCATTACCTGAAGTTAAACATGTTGTTATGTTTTATAATAATGGCACAATTTTTCAAACTACATTTGAACAAGATATAAATATACCAAAATTGGGTGAAAATTTAGCAGAAGTGTTAAATCATTCTAGAAAACTCTACGAAATTTGTAATTTTAATTTTGAAGATTATAAAAAAATAATTTTTGAAACTGATGAGATGTCTATTATTATTTTAAAACTTGGAGAGGATAGTAATATTGCTCTATTTTTCAAGAAAGAAGAAGAAAAAGAATTAAAATTAACTGCAATAAGAAGATATATGACCAGAATTGAAGAATTAATCGATATGGATGAAGGAGAACTGATATTACACGAGATAATCGCAAAAGAAGAAGAAATCAAACACTTTAAAGAATTGCTAAACGAAAAAAAAGATATTATAGAAAAATCACGCAATGAAATAAAAGAAATTGATGAGGGAACAATTGAAGGTGATATAAAAGATATTACTAAGAAATTAGATGATTTAGATCTTGAATGCGAAAACTTAAACTATGAAATAGAAAAAAGGGAGAATGAAATCGAACAACTAAAAGAAAAGATACAAAAAAGTCATAAATAGGCTTATTAAAATTATAAAAATTATGAATTTAAATCTTGGATTAATCCAAATATAACAGGAATTAACAAAATCATAATAATACAGACGAAAATAATGAATATAAAGTATTGATGAGTTTTTTTTTTAAAATCTTTAATAATTCCAATTATACCTATAATATAAGAAGATATCAATAACCCTATTGAAAGTAAGATTAATAATATATAGGAATTTAACATCAGAACTTGATCAACCTTTTTATTTTCAATTAAATTAACAATACTTCTTCGGAAACCTATAATCATTTAATTATAATTTGAAATTAAAGATAAAAAAAAATGTCCTAGTGTTTTTTTTTTTAAATTAGTTTTTAGGAACTTAATTCTGAAGGTCTAATTTTTTCACGTTCAGCTAATTTTTCTGAAAGTTCTTTCTTAAGATCAGCCAATTTGTTCTGTTTTTCAACAATATTTTTGTTTATATCCATTGCATCAATTTCAAGTTTATTTAAAACTTTCTGAATTTTAAGATATGTTTCCTCTGCTTTAGAAATTTTTTCATCAGGAGCCTTAGCATTTACTAATTTTACATACGATAATTGTTTATTTGCTAGATTCCCTCTCTCTTTAGCTTCATCAACTTTTTTTTTAGCAAGTTTTACTTTTACTTCGGCTACTTCAGTTTCAACATTTGCAATCTTTTCCTGAACCTGTGCGATCTTGGTTTGAATTTCTGCAACTTTTTCATTATAGATCGCTTGAGTTTTTTCTAATTTTAAACTATCCTCTCTAAATTTTAAGAGATTTTTTACTTTTTCTTTTCTTTCGACTAATTTCTTAGTTTTCTCAGCCAATCTCTCTCGTATTTTTGCTAAATCTATTTCATTCTTAGCAAGCATCTCTCTAGCTTTAGCCCTTTTTAGTACTTGTTTAGCCAAGATTTTCATTTCATTTCCTGAATCTTTTTCCATCTTCGCTAGATTCGAATTTTCTTCAGCTAATTTTTCAATATTTTTGGATTCTTCCATATATATCAACCCTTTTTATTTTTTTTAAAATTATTTCTTTACTAGATTTTTAGATTAACTATAAATATCGTCATAATCTTCTAAATCTTCTTCCTCGTCCTCATCATCCTCATCCCAATCATCGTCCTCCTCATCCTCATCTGTATCTTCTTCTTCATCTTCATAATCATCATATTCATAATCATATTTCTTCTTCTTTGTTTCTGGGTTTACTTTCATTTTCTGTTATTTTCCTCTTTTATTTTATTAGGTGATTATTATTGTCCCATTAAAATTTCATAGTATTTAAATGTTTTCATTTGAAAACAGATGAGTGATCCGATAACTTTATATACTTTGATATCATTGTTTATCATAAAAAGATAAGTCTTACTAAGATAATATACTACGACTAAATATGACTAAAAAGCCTCTTAAAAAAAAAAGCAATTTTCTAGGATTTAGGCTTTCAGAAGAAATATTAGATAAACTGGAACTAATTGCAAAACAGGAGAATAAAACGCGGGGAATAGTTGCAAAAGATGCAATTGAACAATGGCTTAATCTTGAATTGTTTAATCAAACTAATGAAATGATCATGGTTTCTAAATCAATCTTTTCCAAAATTCTATCCAAGTTAGACGACTTATCTTTAGATGCTATAGCAAAAGATTTTGCCGATTTACTTTCCGATATAATGAAATTCTCAATGGCAAAACCAATGAATGAAGATACCTTTAAGTCATATATAGCCTTTTTAATTGACTTTTTTGGTAAAAATGGATTAAAATGGTTCAATACCATTGACATTCAGATTCGGGATAATTCTTTTATTTTTAGGGGATTACATGATATGGATGAGGTTTATTCAAATTTTTTCTCAAAATTTTATAATTTTCTTTTATCTGAATATTTCGAATTAGAATATACTACAAAAATAGAAGAAAAAACATCTAATTTAATTCATCTAGAATTTAAACCTAAATAGAAAAGCAACAAAGGTAAAAATCAATTTTAAAAAATCAATTATTTAAAATAAAAGAAAAAGAGGGTAAATAAAAAAATGATTCCAAGAAAAATTGTTGAAAATTTAATCAATACTTTTGTTTATGTCTACATTAAAGAGATTGG
>JAHQWY010000028.1 GCA_029856445.1 Promethearchaeia archaeon | reverse complement strand
TCAATTTCTGACATTATAACCAAATATTTATTATTAAATTGTTATAAATAAAATAAATAAAATCAATTATAAATTTAAACATAAACAAAAAAACTAATTCAAACAAAAACGGTGAAACAAATTGGCTTTTAGAATGTGGAGAAAAGCAATTTTACTATCTTTACGTGAAAAGAAGATATTCACAGTTTTCACGCTAATATATACCATATTGATATTTTTAACCAGTCTTTTTTGGGATTTAGCAATAAAAGAAGAAATTGGTGCTGCAGCAAACTATCTTCTGGTGATCTTTTTTGGAACGAGTTTGTTTCTCTCATTGCTTTACGCTTGGATTTTAGTCTCGAGAAAAAGACGTGTATGGGCAACATTCAAATGCATAGGCTATACAAACAAGAATATATTAGTTTTAGTTTCAGGGATGATCTTTTTTACAACGATTGTAGGTTTTATTATAGTTATAGAAGTTTTGTTTCATTATACTGCTGCTTTAGCGTATTTGCACTCAGAGGGATTTTTTTCAAAGATCAATGAGATTTTAATTGGATTAGTCCCGGTTATTATAACAAGCGCCTTATTTATTATTGTTCAAATAGTCGCTTTCTTTTTGGCATATAGAAAAGTTTTGAAGGTGAGACCTATTATCGCACTAAAAAAAGTTGGTGAATAAGGAGGAAAGAGAAATGTCAGCAGATAAAGATGTCATGATTGAGGCGGTAGATATAAATAAAGAATATAGAAGAGCGGGAGCTATTATTCGAGCGTTAGCAGATGTTAATTTGAAAATTAGATCTGGTGAATTCGCAGTCATTCAAGGTCCAACAGGTTGTGGGAAGTCGACCCTCCTTAATGTTCTTTCAGGTTTAGATTTGCCTGATTCTGGGAGAATTATATTTGATGGAGAAAATATAGCGAGGGCAACCGAAGATAGATTAAGTAGATTAAGGCGTCAAAAGATAGGTTTTGTCTTTCAAGATTTTAATCTTGTTAATACCTTAACCGCTATGGAAAATGTAGAATCTGTTTTATGGCCAACAGTATTACGTCAAAAGGAAATTGAAAATAGAGCTATAACAGCCTTAAGAGATGTTGATTTGCTTGATCGTAAAGACCATTATCCTGTTCAGATGTCTGGTGGTGAGAAACAAAGATGTGGTATTGCTCGAGCAATCATCCATAGACCAAGGGTTATCTTAGCAGATGAGGCTACTGGAAATTTAGACCCCGAATCAGAAAAACAAGTTATGGATCTTCTAAAGAAAATTAACAAAGAAATGGAGACAACTATTATATTTGTTACTCACAGAGATTTATCTCAATATGGAACAAAAACCATTCGCATGGATAAAGGGAGAATCATTAAAATTCAATAAATTAAGCTTTTTTCTTATCATTTTTTATTATTTTTTTAATAATTTAAGATTTAATTCTTCTCTTTTAGGGTAAAAATATTCGACTTTATTAACGTAAGACTTAATTTTCTTATAAAAGAATTATGATATAGCTATATATCCTTTCTGATTTCCTTTTTAATTGCTTAAATGTATTAATTTATTAAGATTTAAGCTAAAAACAAAAATATATATATTCATTAACTTTTTGGAATTCTTATAGTGAAAACAATAATTGTTAAAAATTATGGAACCATGAGGGGATAAATCTGGGTTGGAAAAGAGTAATTGGTAGTGGTTGTGTAGGTATGTTATGCTTAATACCAATGGCATGGGTTTCTTTTAGATTCTTGAATCTAACTGAGGGATTGACAGGTGGCTTAATTGAGAATATTGACGAGGCTTTAGACGCTGCTGTCCCTGGTCTAGGAATTATTTTGGGAGCGTTTATTGGACTTGCTCTCATATTCTTGTTTCCTATTCATTGGTGCATTTTTTATCGTCCAGAAGATATTGGGTTAATTATTGCTGTTACTGTTCCGTGGATTTTATGTTGTGTTATTATTAGTGGGATTTTTGCTCATTCACCTAAAGGGGCGATGAATTCTAGTTTTGCTATAGGATTTGGATATTTAATTATTTTGACAATCCCTTACTTAGTCTTAGCATTAATAGTACCAAAAGGAGCTGCTATATTAGATGGTTTATTAGCAGGGTTATCTGATTTACCGTATCTCCTTGCGGTGTTTACGGCTATCTTAGAAGGATGTTTAGTAGGGGCTGTCTTTGGGGGTTTTATTGGGAGTTTAAAGTATAAACCAGGAGGATCCAAGGCAAAATCAAAAAGAAAAGCGAAACCTACAGAAATTTCAGATGTAAATAAAGCAATTGAAAGTGCAGCTGTAATGGATGAAATGACATGTTCTAATTGCGGTGCTAAACTAGTATCTGATGATTTGTTTTGTACCAATTGTGGTGCTAAAAGGTAATAATTAAGGTTTTTTTTCAATTCTTTCATTTACTAATGAAATCCTTCAAAAAATATGTTATTAAAGATAATATTTTAATTTCTGAAAAACATAAGAATAACTATTAATTAGTCTATGAAATTTAAATTAAAAAATTCAATGTATTAGAAGAAATAATGCCAAAAGAGATTAAAGGGCTAATATTAAGCCGATTGATAGTGCTGTTGTCAATAATCCTCGTACCAATTGGAATCTTTTTAATATACAATTTTACTGATTTTAATTTATGGTTCTCAAATGAAACTACACTTAAAATAGCACTAATAAAACTACTTTGCCCAACTGTGTTTAGTGTATCATGGTTATTTTTTTTAATTTTATTTGCTAATCGATTTGCTGATACTTTAGATGATTTTGATAGAACTATTAGTGTAGTTCCATCAAGATTAAAATTTTTCTATGGGATTAATGCAATATACATTCTTTTTATCTTTATTTTCCCTTTAGTTACTCCTATAATTTCGGTATTAAGTTTTGCATCATTTGCATGGAGGTTGACTACTTTTAGGAAAAAGAGATGGGAAGAAGATACAAAAATATCAATTACCACATGGATAATGATGGGTATTGCGGCCATTCTTCCAGTTTTCTGCTCGATTATCGTATTACCAGAATATTTGGTATTAGCAGATTTTTTATGGAATGATATTTGGATTCCTATCCTACCATATCTTTATATTGTCTCATATTCTTTATTCACTTCATTAGCGATTGGATCTCTTATAATACTCTTCTTAAACTCAGGAGTATCTGAATATGAGCAATTATTTGCCGATACTCCGAAAAAACAGAAATTTTGGAATGTTCGAGTGCTTGAAGTCATTTTATTTGGATTTTTTCTGTTTTTAGATTTAGGAGAATTTGATGTTATTGATCTATTCTATATAGCGGGATTTATAATTATAATTTTTATTTCTCTTGTGAATTTAATTCAGGGAAAAACTAAGATTACTCGTTTTAAAAGTCATTTATTTGGATACTTAATTGCTACTGTATTTATAGGTTCTAATGTACTTTTTACTACCTCAGAGATATCTCAATTATTAAGAGTTTGGAGTTTAATAATTTCAGCATTTTTGTATATTATTGTATTATTTTATACATTCTTACGTTTAGACTAAGCTAGCACATTTGGTCAACCGAATACTAAATTTATTACTATAATTTAAAGATTCTACTATATTAGAATATAAATTATTAAAAAGCCAAATTTAATTTATTACCTTAATAAAAAGCCAATTTTAAAAAAAAATTTGTGTTGAATATGAGAAGTATAAATAGTAAATCTTTAATGGTTCTTACTATATTTATCGCATCAATAACAGCAATGCCCATTATGGTAAACGCGGACGAAGATAATAGATTTGATTTTGATCAATTTGGTGCTGGTGATGATTTGATTGATAGTTTTCAAGGAGGTTTTGGAAGTATGTTAGGAGAGTTAGGTTATGCTGGAGGGCTTTTAGAAAAAGTGTTTGAAGTATTATTTGTTCAAGCATATGAGAACTTTGACGCTCAAGAGATGATGTCTGGTGTCTATGTATTAAGCGCGTTTAATGAAACCACTTTTCCAGTTAGGAGTAACGATTATGGAGTTGCTGGAATTCGTGAATTCCATTTATTACCAGAAGATTATGATCACACGGGATTTCCTGGGACTGTTTACTGCGAAGTTGTGAAGAGAGGATCATATGATTCTATAATAACTGTTGGAGTGGGAATTACTCTAATTATTTGGGATAATGACCATTCATTCATAAATGCAGTCAAGAAATTAATTGATTTCTTTAAAGTACTTGAAGAAAGCGGTTGGGAGGAACTTTCTCCAGATCTCATCAGAAAGGGAGTAGAAACGATTACTTGGTTTCTAATCCATATAAATGATATTTTCACCGGTGATGAATTATTTATTCTAAATCCTATTACCTGGCAAAAAGTAGAAATTATTCCAAATCCTGATTTTGAATTGACTAAAACTTGGTATCATTCTGCTGACAATGTACTCTCACCCATGGCAGGTGATGTTGCTCTTGCAGGTGCGTATGATGCAGAGATGGCTGCTTGGAATGCAACCGCATTAGCTAGAAAAGACAGTTATATGCAATGGCTACTAAGGCCAACTGAAGATATACCTTTAGTAACGGCAATATGGACTCAATTTACCTTCGATTTAATTGAATTATGGATTAAGAATTTTGAGATTCATATTGATTTGTCTGAGATTGTTGATATTGGAACTGGAGAGGGTGGTGATTTTTCTCAAGCATTTGGAGGGTGTGATATTGAATTCTACTTATTCACTCATCATTTAGCTGGGGCGTTCCTCTATAATGATTTAAATATGGATGATGAAGTTTCTGTACACTACACAGAGACAACCGTGGATGTTGAAGGACATCCTGAGGTGATTTCATATCCTGAGAGTTCAGAAATCACTCACAGATTAATTTTGAATTCTGTAGAAAACTTTAATTTTATGGAGCCAACTAAGAACCCAGATGGCACGCTTTCATGGGGATTAGATTTAGAAAATGTTAACATCTCAGCAGTTCCTGTTGGGATTGATTTAGACTCATATCTTGCAGCGCCACAAGAAAATCTCGCATATGCCCACTTTGGATTTACCTTTGATCCGATAAAAAGTGTCAAAGGTGCAGATCTACTAGGGAAAATCAAACTAGATCAGTTCTTTGCTCCTTGGAACTCTCCGGATAATTACGGAGCAAATGGAATGATCGATGATTTGGATATGACAATCATTTACATTTCTACTGTTTTACATTTCCACTTAGATGTAAAAACTTCTAGCGAAGTGACAGGTCCAGAAGCAGAATTACTAGATGATTACTACGATGAAGATTATAATGATGATGATTATGTAAAAGAATCACATGAATTAAAAATCGGAAATTATCTTGGAGGTACAGAACCATTGGATTTTGTTGATATTGCTGGACCATATTATGAATATGGTAATGAAACTACTCAGAGAGGAATTGCCAATGCGAGTACCTCTATTATTCCTATTGCCCTATGGACCGGTGAAATGGAAAGACATGATACTTTCCTCCCGCCAGCTGAAACTAACATTCAGCCTTTTGCCTCTGATATCAGGATTAGTGCTAATTTTACTATATTAGCTTACGCAGTATGTTATCCTGAATTTGAGGATGGATCCGGCGTGTGGCATGATCCTGTTTTTAGTGTTTATATGGTATTTGAATCTAAAGCCTTCTGGGCACTTATAGTGTTAATTGCCGGTATCGGATTGGTTGGTATTGCTACAGTTTTAATCAAAAGGAGAAAAGATAGTAGGTTCTAAAGCTTAAAATTAGTTTTTTTAATTTCTTTTTTTTTTTATTTTTTCTTTTGCTTTAAAAAGTTATATTATGAGAAAAGTAAGTCACATAGAGAAATAATTTAGAGTTTACTATATATGAATAAAATAATATGGCTCCATATAAATAACTACTTTCAATTTCAATTATAGGTGATCTCCCTAAAAAATTTCGTAGAAAAAGTGCGAAGACAAGCATTACAAAAAATAGACTCAAGTTATAAGGAATATGGGTGTATTAATATGTTTTTATATCATATTTTGAATTATATGCGTAAAATTAACTCATAAAGAAATGATGAACAAAGTTTTTATTTCATTATATGTTAAAATAAGGATAATTTTAAGCGAAACATAAATAAACTACCAATGTTCTAATTTAGACGAACATAAATTATTATTAAGAAGTATTATTTTTTTTAATATGATTTATTGATATAAAATAAATTACAAAGTAGAGAAATCAAGGCTTGTCGGAAAATTCTAAAATAGAAGATTTTGATATTGAAATTGAAAAATTCGAAAGTATTCAGATAGAAGATTCTGAACTTTTAATAATTGATAAAGTAATTCAAGAATTTGCTCCAGAAATAGCCTTTCTATATCAAATTAGGGAAGATGAGTCAGAAGAACAACAAATTAAAACAGGAAGGCTTCATGAAAACAGAATTTTAGGTATATTGCTGAAATTTTATTTGGAAGGAAACAAGAAGATCACCACTGGAGAGGTTGAAAAAGAGTATAAAAAATATTTTAAAGAAATCGCTCGGTCAACTATTTCAACCTATTTGAACATGCTAAAAAAAGAATCTACTCTCTTTAAAGAAAGAGATGGAAGAATAGTATATTATATATTCTATGAGGATCCTCCAAAAGGGATAGAACCGTTCTGGTTTACCAGAATATTCTGTATTGTTCCAGCCTATTTTGAGAGGGCCATGTATTTTGCTGATTTATATTTCACAGCAGACAAGTATGTTGACCAATATATTGCCAAATTTCACGGTGGAGATAAGAAAATTCTAATTAGAAATTTTAAATTTCTCATCGGGCTAATTATAATAAATATTTTCAAAAATCGATGCTCTAAATGTGTTCTGTGTCAATTTAGTAAACGAGAAATGTATAGTAAACTTGAAGAATTAATGAGTGTGGCAATAAAAGATAGATCTGATGTGTTGCCTGAAGAAATACAAGAACTTTTGATAAGAAAGTATTCTGAAATACCTATGTTTGATGGAATCTACATTAAGGGAGAAAATGCCGAGGACAATATTATAGAAAATATTTTAAAACTTGCTGTTGAGTATAAGAAAGATTTAGATTTTCAAATAATGGTATCTAATAGAAGAAAAACTATTAGGTTAAAGCAAAAAGAAGCATTAAAAGAACAAGAAGTAAGTATGTAAAGTCTACTTCCCTTTTATTTTGACAAAAAGATTTCTCAATAAAATTTCATAATCTCAACTTAACTTTTTCAAAGCAGCTTTGATCTTTGCATCATTAAACGGGTTAATGCATCAAAAGTCTCTTCGACATTCTCACCTGTTTTTGAACTACATTCTATAAAACCATCTACACCTCTTGATTTTGAAATGTTGATACCCTCCTCACCAGTTACTTCCCTGTCATTTGAGAGATCAGCTTTACCACCAACAACTATAATTGGAAAAGTATCTTGTTCATATTTAATCTCCTTTCGAACAACTAACAGCCAATCATCAATATGGGCTAATGATGAATAATTTGTCACGTCATACATAAAGAGAGCGCCATTTGCACCTCTAACATAAGTAGGTAATAAAAATCTAAACCGTTCTTCTCCTCCAAAATCCCAGATTTGAAGTTTTACTTTCTTTCCGTTAATATCCAAACTCTTAACTTCAAAATCTACGCCTATAGTCATTTTTGTATCTGATTTAAATAAATTAGTAAGAAATCTTTGAGTTAAGGTAGTCTTTCCACATCCTGCATCCCCAAAAATGACCACTTTATACGTGGCGTCGTACATCCTTGATTACCTCAACCATATTGTTATTTTGATTAAATTACTAGTCCTATTATTGTCTTTAAATCAGATTTTTAGATAATTACGATTATTATGTGATTTTTTGATGATCTGTGTCTGTTATAAATCTTGTATAATTTAACCTTAATAATATTTTATAATAATATTAACCTATTAAATTTGGTTTCAATAATAAATATATGGATATTGAATTAAATTTATGTGGTGTAGCTCATATCACTAAATTTATTATTTTGTTGATATAATTTTAGATGATTTATTTGATTTTGAACGAAATTGATACTCTGATTTCTCTATAAAATATTAATATTATATTTTTTTTTCATAACTTATTGTTTTAAGATAATAAATTGGAAGTAATTAGTATTATCATGAAAAGAAACCAGCAAATAACTAAAGATGTTGAAGAATATTGTAATAAAATAGGAGTAGATGTTGTAGGATTTGCCGATCCGCTATTGTTTGAGCGTTATCCAGAAAATAATCGTCCTCATACCTTTCTAGATGATCCGAAAACAGTAATAGTTATTGGTTTTCACCTTTATGATATTATACTTGATGCTTGGAGTCATAAAGAAGGAGAAAGTGTATGGAGTCATCAGTTTGCAGATGCAATTTTAGAACAATTTTGTCATAGGATCCGTCGGTATCTTTTAAAGAAAGGATTTAACAGTCGCGTTATTCCCTATAACCCTGGTTTATTTTTAAAAGAAGCAGCTGCGATAGCAGGAATGGGTCCAATTGGGAAAAACAATTTGTTGATTACAAATCGATTTGGTTCTCAGCTAAGGTTAAGAGCCTTGGTTACAACAGCCCCACTTATTTGTGGGGAACCTATTATTGAAAGTAAGTATTGTAAGGAATGCAATATATGTATTGAGTCATGTCCAGCAAATGCATTTATAGATGGAAAATATAATAAGGAAAAATGCGTTCTTTATTTGGACACTCACAAAAGATATCTTTCTGATTATACCGTAATAGAATGTAATGTTTGTATTGAATCTTGCCCTATTGGGAAAAACAGAAACGCTTTGACTTAGATTTCTTCATAAGAGAACATCTAAAAAATTATCAATAACCTTAATGGTTTTATCGGATCTTCCTGATTTAGGAAAAACTCTATTGAGTAAATGTGTTTCTATTTCCATTATATCTAATCCTATCAAATCAATCTTTTTTGAATCTATTATATTCTTTATAGTTTTAGCAGCATTTATTATAGTTAGCTCATCGATTCCAATAACATTTCTAAATCGAGTTGCAATTATTTCCTTTAAAGCACCTACATCTGTATCAAAGGAAAGATACATTTTAGATTTTTCAATTTCTTCCAAAATGGTTGATAATTTTCTGATCATGGTTAATTTATCAGATTTTGGTATAAATTTTATACCTCTTTGCTCCATTTCATCGTAAAATTCGACGTATTCTACGATTCTAAAGTCATCTATTGATCGAAATTTTACGTCTGGATAATCCTGGCAACCAAAAATTATCAGATTTTCTGGTAATATTACTTTTTCTTTTATTAAATAAAATAAAAAAGATGCACACATGTAAGTATCTACGATATCAATGTTTTCGTTAAAAGCATTAATATGTTCTGAAATCAATGGATTTGTCTCTTCAGTGTTCTCATTCATATATTTTGCTATATTCAATGTAATACTAGAAGGTAATCCATCAAAATGTGCATCAAAAATAAGGATTATTAAATCTTCAGGACCATATTCACTAGATAATGCTTTTAAGATGCCTCCAGTTAGTGAATGATCCACTCCAATCATTAGGGGAAAGTCTGGTAATATAGTATTTCTCACGTATTTATCGAGGTTCTCTGAATATTTTCTAATGAGACCTTTATGCGTAAAATCTTGAAATTCTTGTTGATTAATTAAAGGTAAATCTTCGAGATTTGGTCTTGGAGTTAGCCAAGATTCTATAGGAAATTTACCCATTTTGATATATTTCTCTTTTAACAATACTTGGCTATATAAAAGTAATCCTTCGTAGGGATCTAAAAAATTAGGGGCTATTACACGATTTTGAGCCAATTGATTTAGGTAATTTTGCTTAATTTGAAGATTGAGAGGAAAATCTGTAGCATCTAGAGCTGCTCCAAATAATTTTATTAATTTTACTGAATTGTCAGGCATCTTATTAATTAAAACCAAAATGCAATTAATCTATAAATAGAATAAAGGATTTAATATAAATTAAAAGGTGAATGATAAAAGTTTATCAGTAATATAATGAATTTATTAAAGGAATTGGAAGATTCAGTTATAGAGGGTAATGAAGAAAATGCGAAGAAAATTGCTCAAGAAATTGTTAACAAAAACTTAGATATTCAAGATGCAATCTTCTCTGCTCTCTTAAGTGGGATGAAAAAAGTAGGAGAATTATATGAAAATCATGAATACTTTATTCCAGAGATAATTTTATCTGCTGATGCCCTTAATGTAGCATTTGAAATTTTTACTCCTCATTTAAAAGAAACTAAAGAAAGTGTTAAACCAACAGTTGTAATTGGGGTTGTAAAAGGTGATATTCATGAAATTGGTAAAAATATTGTATCTACATTCCTTTCCATATCTGGATATAATGTAATCGACCTTGGGAGAAATGTCCATTCTAACATATTCATGGAAGAAATTGAGAAATCTAATGCTCAAATCTTATGTTTGTCGACTTTAATGTCTCCAACTTTAGATGAAATGCGTTTAATAATAGATAAACTTAAAGAAAAAGGATTAAGAGATAAAGTAAAAGTGATGATTGGTGGTGCAACCACAAATCCAGAATTCAAGGAAGAAATAGGAGCTGATTTCTATTGTAAAGATGCTATTGAAGCAGTTAATACTTTAAATAAATATTTTTTAAAGTAATAAACATATGACAAAAGGTAATCAAATGAGCCTAATTGTAGAAGGATTAAAAAAGTATGGAATATCGGAAGAATTTGCAAATGGTTTAATTGGAACTCCGGGATCTACAGTTCCTATTCTATTATTAGCAGGCGGATATAGTGTAAATGAATATTTTAAAAAAACGGGGATTTCTGCAAAAGAAATAGTGTCAAATGCAAATCACTTAATTAAATCGCAAGTTGACATTCACTATCGCTTTAAAGTGGAATTATTATCATGTTTAGTTGATTTGAATATTATTTCAGAATCCTTTGGAGCTGAGCTATATTATGAAAAGGAAGTCTTACCTATGCCTAACAAGCCTGCAATAAATTCTTTAAGTGACGTTGATGAATTAGAAATTCCAGATCCTAAAAAAGATGGACGGATGCCCGTTATTTTAGATTGTGCAAAAATATATAAAGAGAAATATAGTAAAAAGGGATTTACTTATAGCGGTATCATCGAGGGTCCTCTCACAGCTGCATCGAATGTAGTAGGAATTGAAAATTTGATGAGAGGTATGAAAAAGTCACCTAACCTTGTGCATAAATTATTGGAAAAAGTATCTGAAGTTTGTATCGAATTTGGTAATGCCCAAATTGAAAATGGATTGGACTCTTTAGGTATTGCTGAACCTACTGCATCTTCAACAGTTATATCTCCAGAATTTTTTAAAGAGTTTTGTGTTCCTTATTTAAAGAGAATAAACCTAAAATTGAATACTATGGGAATGTCAATCCATATATGTGGTTATACTCAACCTATAATAGAACAGTGGATTAAAATTCCAAAAACGTTCGTGATAAGTGTAGATGATGTAGATCTAAAGAAAGCTTTTAATATAATTGGAAAAAAATTCATAGTTGTAGCAGGTAATCTATCTACCACTAGTTTATTAAGAGGATCACCCCAAGAAGTTGAAAAAATCACTAAAGATTGCCTTTCAAAAGTAGGAGAGAATGGTAAATATATTGCAAGCCCTGCTTGTGACCTTGCACCTGGTACCCCTGAAAAAAATATCAATGCTTTTATTAATACATGCAAAAAGTATGGAAAATATCCGATTAATCTATAAATAATATAAAAGATTTATTATAATTTAATAGGTGAAATAAAATGATAGATAACGAAATTATTACAGAACTGGAAGGAATAGTAGGGGAAAAATTTGTTTCAGATAAACCTGAAATAAATTATCTATACCATTATGATTTTATAACAGCTGAGCCAGAAGGAAAATGTGATTGCGTAGTTATGCCAAATTCAGCTGAGGAAGTTCAAGAAATCGTCAAAGTTGCAAATCAATATAAAATTCCAATTGTTCCATGGGTTTCTGGTATTAATTTTGGCTCTCTCGCCACTCCCAGAAAAGGAGGAATCGTTGTTGATCTAAGAAGGTTAAATCGGGTATTGGAAGTAAACGAAGATGATATGTATGCGGTGGTAGAAGGTGGGATAACATGGGCAGATTTGCAAGGATTCCTTGAAAAAAAACATCCCAATCTAAGAGCGGGAATAACCTGGTCACCTCCAGGTACGGGAGTAGTACCTTCATGTCTTTGTTATGGGATGTTTGATTTAGGAATGATCGGTGGGTCTGGTGCTGAGTTTCTAAATGGTTTAGAAGCAGTATTAGGATCAGGAGAACTTGTTAAAATTGGTTCTTGTAGTATCTCTAAACACTGGTATGGCAGACAACCATTACCAGATTTAGCCGGATTATTTATAGGATGGGAAGGTACAACCGGTATTGTAACTAAAGCAGCTATAAAATTATGGCCAAGATTACCTTATAATGAAGTTTTTACAGGCGCAACGCTTAGAATGGATGATGGAATTCCTGTAATGCTTAAACTTGCAAAAGCAGGTCTTGGAATTATAGATATAGTCGTAGTAAATCTCGGTTGGAGCCAATCAGTCCAAAATTTAAATGAGAAAAATGTTCCCAAAGATGCTATAGAAGGAGGAATGCCTGATTTTGTATGTATTATTGCGACTCAAGCCTATACTGCTAAACAACATGAAGCACAGTGTGAAGCTATTAAAGAAATTTGTAAAGAAGGCAAAATACAACTTATGTCAAGGGAACAAGGGGTAGAGGCTATTGATGCTCCGCCAACTCAGGTTTGGGGTTGTTGGAATTTCTCAAGAGGTGGTGGTGGTGAATGGATTGGTTCTTACTGTTCAACAGGAGATATTGTGAGGTATTATAATTTAGCAAGGGAAGTCTGTTTGAAACACGACAAACCTCCGCAATTTTATAGTAGAATAATGTTTGGTGGACATTATTGTGTTGCACGTACAAATATTAATTTTAATAAAAATGATCCAAGTGACATTGAAAAGGCGCGGAATCTTTTAAAAGAAATTCACGAGGAGGTTCAACAAATTGATGGAGCAATAATGTATAAATCACCAAAATGGGCTTATCAAACACATAAAGAAAAAATCTTTCCCGCTACAGGTGAATTAATTGAAAAAATCAGAAAACTTCTTGATCCAAACAAGATAATGAATCCAGGACAAGGAAGAGGAGAAAATTAATATGTCAAAGAGAAGAGTAAGAAATTTACCGGGAATGGGTATTTCTAAAATAACTTTGGCACATGAAAATCAGAAGCTTGAACGATATCAGGATCTAACCCATTATCAGGAGATATTTTTTCAATGTGGTAAATGTGGGACTTGTAGGACGGTGTACAAAGACGCTAATTGGTCAAAAGTATGTCCATCTGGAGAATTTGGAAAATTTGAAGCCTACTACCTAGGTGGGAAAAATCTATTAACATGGGCAATAACCACCGATAAACTCAAATGGAGTGAAAATTTAGCAAAAATTTTCTATCAATGTTCTGTTTGTTTGGCATGCGTGCAGCAATGTCAGATACCAGAAATTCATACATACGCGGGAGAATGGTTAATGGCAATGAGAGAAGAGGCTGTTAAGGTTGGGTATGGTCCTATGCCAGAACAAACTAAGTATACTGACCATATAATGATAGAAAAGAACCCATATATGGAAAAAAATGAAGATCGATTGAAGTGGTTACCATCACACATTAAGCAATCACCAGATGCAAAATTGGCATATTTTGTGGGGTGTACTGCAAGTTATAGGGAACAAAAAATTGCTATAACCACAGCAGAAATTCTAAATGAATTGGGTGTGGAATTTAAAATTTTAGAAAAAGAAGGATGCTGTGGGTCTCCTGTTTATATGACAGGTCAAACTGAAAAAGCAGTTGAATTAGCAAAGATGAATGTGGAAAGGTTTAAAGAAAACGGAATCGAAAAGATTATTACTTCTTGTGCTGGTTGTTACAGAACTCTTAAAGAAACTTATCCCAATAAATTTAACTTAGATCATGGAATAGAAGTTCAACATTTACCTGAGTTTATTCGAAAAGAAGCAAAGAATAAGGAAAATATCTTTAAAAACCAGGTTCAGATGAAGATTACTTATCATGATCCCTGTCATTTAGGACGCCACATGGGTATGTATAAAGCACCAAGAGATGTATTAGAATCAATACCTGGTATTGAATTAGTGGAAATGACAAGAAATAGACATAACGCATGGTGTTGTGGTTCAGGAGGAGGTGTTAGATCTGCTTTTAAAGAATTATCTTCTTTTGCTGGCAAAGAACGAATAGAAGAAGCTATGGAAACTCAAGCGGAAGCCATTGTTTCATCTTGCCCATTTTGCTTAAATCAATTTAAATCAAATATTGAAAATGATGGCATCAAGGCATATGATATATCTGAATTAGTCAGGAAAGCAATTTAAGGAATTCTAAAACATTTTTTTTTTCTATTTTTAAAAAAAAAAAAAATTAAGAAATTTTATTAAGTTCCCAATTGTTCTTGAGCAATGAGAGCTGCTCCTAATGCCCCAACTATTTGAGGATCAACAGGTAGATTTTTTGCTGCAACTCCAATTCTTTTTTCAAGATAGGCAACAACTCCTGTATTTTTAGCTACTCCTCCTGTTATTGTAAAATCTTCTTCAAGACCGACTCTATAGACAAGAGACATTATTCTAGAAGCAATTGCATCATGAATCCCGGCAACTATATCAGATACTTCGATTCCATCAGCCATAAGACTCACAACTTCAGTTTCAGCAAAAACACTGCATTGGGCTGTAATTTTAGCTTGGTTTTTCGCTTTTAAAGAAATGGGACCAAGCTCTTCGAGTTTTAATTCTAATGTTTTAGCCATAACTTCAAGAAATCTACCTGTACCAGCCGCACATTTATCATTCATAGCGAAATCTAATATTTTACCGTTTTTATCCACTTTTATTACTTTGCAATCTTGTCCACCTACATCAATTATCGTTCTAATTGATGGGATGAAAGAATGAGCCCCTCTACCATGACAAGTTAATTCTGAAGTTTCAGAATTCGCAAATGGAATTTTTACTCTTCCATATCCAGTACCTACTATATATTCAATATCATCTAAACTTAAATTAACCTTTTTAAGAACCTCATCCATTGCATTTTTTGCCGTTCTTTCTGGTTTAGGTGTTGTTGGAACTATGCTATAACCGAAAATCTCACCATCCTTTAAAATAACGGCTTTTCCAGTTAAGGAACCTACATCACATCCAGCTACTATCAATTTTTTCCATCCTCCTTATAAAACTACTTGTGTAATAAAATCTGAAATGCCTCCCCTTATAGATTCTGAGGTTACTTCACGTGAATCGTAAGGATCGCAACCAAAGATATAAACGGGAACGTCTGTTTCTTCGCGTACTGCTTCTGAGCTAACTCTTGCCATTGAGTAGGCATGTTTACATGCAAATTGCATTGGCATAATTACACAATCTATTTTATAATCCTTTACATAATTTAAGAGAAAATCAATATAATATTCGATTGGACCTCTACATGTTCCAATCATAGAAAAATCTAAAGCTCCTTTAGCTAAACTTTCAAAGCATTTTTCAGTTGTAGAAACATCATGAGGTAGAACTTGATAAAAACCCAGTAAGTCCATTATAACTACTGCTTGAAAAGTCTCTTCCAGCCATGTTAATAACTCTCCATCGAAGAAAATATGAGTGTAAGGCCATGCAATCCTTATTTTTTCGTCAGGTACTCCAGCAATTTTATTTTTTACATTTGTTGCTGCTATATCTCTTAAATATTTAGTAGATTTAACAGCTGCATCAGTTCCTCCGCATCCTACCATAGAAATGAAGTTACCAAAAGCTCCTTGGCTATTTACTGGGCATGGTACCGTTTTTAATAATTCATTAAATTCTAATATATATTGTCTAGCTTGATTTACTTTTACCATTGTTTCCTGCAGTTTCTCTAAATTCAATTTCTGATCGGTTTGTTGTTCTAACCATGATATTAACTCTTTTGTTTGAGTTATCATATAATCAATCACCTGATCATCATTGAATTCGCCAACTTTGTCATAAGTCCAATATGGGATATCAATATTAAAGGTAGGAATATTCGCTAACTGCTCAAAGACTTGATAAGTCATAGCAAGGGAATTACAGGGTGTTGATAAAAAGAACAATAGATCTGGAATTGGAGCAACTCCCTGCATATAAGATCCAATTAATGGTCGTTGAGCATTGCAAACAGTTGGGTTATCTCCATAACCTATTTTGTTAGTAAGATCAAGATAAGGTTCATTGAGACGTAAAGGTGCCAATCCAACACTATATGTTTCTTGCATTAGAGGAGTTAAATCCATTGCGTAAAAAATTTCGGGACCATAATTAAATGGATGCATTATGAACTTTCTCCCCTCTTTTCTTGCTTTAGGAACATCAAGGAGATAATTTAACATCATTTCCATAATTGGGGTTAATTCATCTTCCTTATATTGATTTAATAAACCCACTGTCATCATCTTTAGCATAGACAAATCTTTACCCCAATTGCCCCTAGTAAGTTTTTTATATTCATTAAACTTTTCAATATCCACCTAGGTTCACCTCGATTCTAATACTTCAATAAAGGTTTGAACACGTGTTTTCATTGCCCCAGCACCACTCAATATATATTCTCTTTCTAATTCGAGAGAAGGAATTCCAGTTTCCTTCAATTTATTTCTAAGAAGAAAAATTTCAGGCCACCATAACGCACAAAATTTCATTCTCTCTAAAATAACACCATCAACGTTAAAATCTTTAATCATATCCATCATAAATTGTTCCCTTTTCTGATGTCCATCTGTCATCCTAGGACATGAGATCTTTGATAAATATCGTTTTGCTAAACCATCAATAGGATCTAGTGTTTCATCAACTAAGTCCCAGAAATATCTAGTACCCAGGCATAATGAGTCTGTAACTACTAATCCACCAAGATTTTCTATAATCTCAATAAATTCTGGTTCATCGAGCATACTCCCAATTATCATTATCCTACTTTTATAATCGATACTATTATTTTCTTGAGCAATTTGAGTGAGTTGCGATTCTAAGAGTTCATTGAATTGATCTCTTGGCATAGAAGTTCCGGCTGTTAAAATATTCATTACATCAGTACCAGTTATAGGAGGATTGTTTTGTTTTCTTAACATATATAAATCTTTAAGGAGTGTACGAGATTTATTGTAAACTTTTATTGATTTATTCAATTTCTCATCTGTAATGCTAACACTAAAATTTTGTTCAATATGTTGTATAAGTTTTGTAATTTCATGCTTAAACCAATCGATTGTTGTGTCACTTACATTACCTGGGACACCCATTATGTAATGATATGGAAAAGGAGCTTTATATCGAATATTATCATAAAGACGTCTGATTTGATCGCAACTATTACAAGAGATAATCCCATCAAGAAATTTATATTGTTTTCTATTCACTAACTCAAGGCAACATCTTGTAAAACTACAGGTTGTAGGTGTCATATAAGCATCTCCCATTGGTGTATCGGCGCATTCTCTTGCTCTCATTCTTACGGGTAAGATATCCGCAGAGTGAAATATTTCTTCAGGAATATAAGAGCAGAAATATCCTAAAACTTTTTTACCCTCATTTTTCCAGTTATTTACCCAAGGATTCATAAGAGGGATAGAATTTTCAAATTCTTCAATAATTGGCATAATATCATCCCTAAATTAATTAGTAAATCCAAACATGTTCAAATTTATATAATAAATTTTGGATATACATTTATTTAAAAATTTTTATTATAAATAACGCTCTTGATATTAAAAAAGTAATTATTTTTCTAATAAATAGACAAAAAAGAAAAAATACAATTCTAAATTACCACTTGGGAAACAAAATCTGAGATTTTGTCTTTAATTGCTTCTGAAGTGACTTCTCTTGAATCATAGGAATCACACCCAAATATTAAAGATGGAATTCCGGTTTCCTCTTTAATAGCTTCTGATGTTACTTGTCCCATAATAGATACATGCTTACAAGCAAAATGCATTGGCATGATAACGCAATCTATTTTGTAATCTTTAATATAATTTATCATATATTGTATATAATATTCAATAGGTCCTCTGCATTTACCCACCATCGAAGCATCTAATGTCCCCTTAGCTAAGCTTTTATAACAATTTTCAATTGTTGATGTATCATGGGGAAGAACTTTATAATGCCCTAAAAGATCCATTATGACAACAGCATTGAAAGTTTTTTCTATCCATGTTAATAGAGCCTGATCATAAAAAATATGAGTATAGGGCCAAGCAATTCTGATTTTTTCATTAGGAATCCCTCCAATTCCATTTTTAACATTTTCTGCTGCCTCATCCCGCATCCATTTAGTAGTTTTAACAGCGTCTAACGTACCTCCACGAGTTACCATTGTCATAAAATTCCAAAAACCAGTTTGGCTAGTAACTGGACAGGGAACCGCTTTTAAAAGCTCGTTAAATTCCAAGACATAACCACGTGCTTGATTACAGAGGTCCATTGTTTGTTTGAAGTTTTCTTCTTTGAATTTCAGTTTTGTTTGATTTTCCATCCAATTAACACAATTTTTTGTTTGACTAATTATATAATCAACTGTTTTATCATCATAATAGTCGTTTTCTTGTTCATAAGCCCAATATGGTATATCTATGTTAAAGGAAGGAATCCCAGTTAAATTTTGAAAAACTTGGTAAGACATTGAAAGGGAGTTACAGGGGGTAGAAAGAAAGCAGAGAAGGTCAGGCATAGGTGCTGCTCCTTGCATTAATAAGCTGATAATAGGTCTTTGGGCATTACAAATAGTGGGATTATCACCATACCCTATTTTATTTGCGAAATCAATATAAGGTTGATTCATATGGAAAGGAGCTAATCCTACACTAATTACTTCCTGCATTAATGGAGCTATCTCCATAGTGAAAAATAATTCAGGTTCATAATTAAAAGGATGCATAATGATTGGTTTTCCTTCTTTACGTGCTTTAAAAATGTCTAGAAAAATATTGAGAAACATCTCGTTTAAAGGTGTTAACTCAGCATTTCTAAGTGGACTTAAAAACGCGGTATACATGGTTTTCCAGATAGTAAGATCTTTACCCCAATTTCCTCTTCCAAGTTTTTTATATTTATTAAACAATTCTATATCCATTTATTTTTCCCTTGATTCTAAGATTTCATTAGAAGTTTGAACTCATTTTTCCAGTTATAGATTACTTATGCTGTTTAAGTTTAAAAACATAATGTTTTTACATAAACGTAGATTTTATGATTAATAATTTTTATATAAGGAACTCGCTTATACTTATAATTAAGGGTGAAAATAAAATGAATAATAATGAAGTTATAACTGAATTAGAAAATATAGTAGGACAACAGTTTGTATCAGACAAACCTGAAGAATTATTTCTATATCATTATGATTTTGTTACTGCTGAGCCAGAGGGTAAATGTGAT
>JAHQWY010000252.1 GCA_029856445.1 Promethearchaeia archaeon | reverse complement strand
TTAGGTCATGTATGGAAAAGTGCACATTTCACTACTCAAAATGGGATAAATAATATTGTAAATATACCAACCGAAGAAATATTCACAATTCCTCATAAATATAAAACAGAAGGAGTTGTAAAAGCCACTAAACCTATCGTTTCGGACGTCTTAATTGAAGATTTAAGATTAAAATTCTCAAATGGAAAAGTTACAGATGTTTGTGCTGCAAAAGGTGAAAAATTTTTACGAGATTTGATAAAAACAGATAAAGGAGCTTCCCATTTAGGTGAAGTATCGTTGGTTCCCCATAGTTCTCCTATTTCTCAGACTGGTCGTCTTTTCTATAGTATTCTTATTGATGAAAATGCTTCTTGCCATCTAGCTCTGGGGAGCGGTATAAAAACCTGCTTAGAAAATGGTGTTAAAATGTCTGATGAGGAATTTTCTAAGGCAGGAGGTAATCAGAGTATTTTGCATTTAGATTTTATGATAGGATCAGAAAAAATAGATGTTGATGGAATTACTAAAGATGGAAAAATTGAACCAATAATGAAGAAGGGAGAATGGGTTTTTAGAATTTAAAACTTATTCAACTTTTTGGCAAATATTGTCTATTTTTTGAATAGTTTCATCAATAATCTCATCAGTATGAAGTATACATGTATAAAACCTACTACCCGCTACAGAAATTAGTTTTTGATCAACTAAAGCAGCCCCCATCTCACCCATAAAGTCCTTTCGAATAGGAATTTGACCTGATTGCTTAGGATCATTTAAATTCAATCCAAATACACAACTAGTTTGAAAATGGACTGTGCCGCCAAAATTATAAGAGAACCATGGTAAATCATATTTAGCAAAAACTTCATTTAAACCTGATGATAAACGAGTAGCAGCACGACCAGCGATTTCTGTAGCATTAGTTTCCTCAACGAATTTGATTGCCCAATAAGCAGCGGCACATGTTAAAGGATTTGCAGCTAAAGTTCCTCCTGAATAAGCTCTCTTTCCTCCAGTAACACCAGCACCACATACTGCCATAACATCAGCGCGTCCACCAATTGCGGCTGCAGATGGAAAACCATGACCAACAATTTTACCAAATACAGAAATATCGGGAGTATATCCATAGTATGCTTGTCCTCCTCCCATACTTAACCTAAAAGCACATACGACTTCATCTGATATCATTAAAGCCCTATTCTCATGACATAATTCCTCAACTTCTTTGTTGAATCCAGGCCTAGTAGGCATTGCACCACTTTCTCCACCCATAGGTTCAATTATAACAGCTGCTATTTTACGTTTTTCTTTAAACATTCTTCGGAGTTCTTCAATATCGTTAGGTGGACATGAATCTGTAAATTTGAATACTGGTTTGGGTATACCATGAGATTCTAATAGTTTTGTTCCTGGAACATGCATATCATAAGTAAGTTGATCACTCCAACCGTGATAACTTCCCCCTATTTTAATAATCCATTTTCTATTCGTAAAGGCTCTAGCGATTCTAATAGCTAGCATATCTGCTTCTGTACCTGATTGGAGCCACCTGATTATTTCACATGATGGAAAATATTTTTGTAATTGTTCTGCTGCTAAATACTCATATTCATGTGTTATTCCATGACATGGTCCTATTTCTTGAATGGTTTCGACGACCTTATCTATTAAAGGTTTGTACTGATGCCCTAAAATAATAGGACCTCCACACATTAAATAGTCAGTCATAACTATATCATCTACAGTTTCCATGTAACAATCATATACTTTTTTACTAGCTATTGGAAAAGGATGATTAAATGCTAAATTATGCTCTACACCACCAGGAATGATTTTACACATTCTTTCATATACTTCTTTTGATTTAGGATGGTTTTTATGATATCTTTCAATTATTCCTTTTAACTCTTCTAGTTTAAAATTTCGTATAGGGTTATTTACAATATAATCCGTCTTTGCTTTAATTTCTTCATAATCCATCTAATATAGCACCTTTAGTATTTCTTTTACTTTGGTGACTTAATTAGTAACTCCATGCATCAAAAATTAAGTTTATTTTTACTTGGAAAAAAATTACAAAAGAAGGTGATTAAGATTATCAAAAACAAAAGGAATTAATATTGAGTATCGAGGGGAGTAATAGGATACAAAATATTTTTCTTAATCAAGATTTCAATCGAATCAATAATTAAGTCTTCGTTTTTATCGCTTAGCCTTTCAAGCAAAGTAATTACTGAGAAAGAATTATTCTCTTCGGAGAGTTTGAAGATTTCATTTAAAACTTTTAAATCATTTCGAGATAACTTAATTTCTTTCTTAATTTTCTCAAGATCTGATCTTTCAATTGCTAGTTTAAAGAAATCCTTATAATATAAAGCAAAATAATTGTGAAGTAGTTCTGGAATAGTTTCATTGAATGGATCTAGATCATTATTCCAATTTTTTAATGTTTCTGAAAATTTTGCATAAACACTAAGCCCAAAATTCATTATTTGTTGCTTCAATCTCTTAGAAGCTTTATTCTTAAGGATAAGAACAGTTCTTAATTCTTCCATATCAGAAATAAGACAAAAAAAGTGTTTAAAATCTAATTCAATAATATCATAAATGCCATCAACTACCTCTTTTCGAAATCCTTTAGAACGAATACTTTTTTTAAGAGAAATTTCTTGTCCAACTAGTGAAATTGCTTGAATAAATCCTGAAAATAGTTCATTTTTCCCTTCCATTAGGTCAGAATAGTTTTTAGAAAAGAGAGGAAGTCCACTGGTAGTATGAATAAGAAGTATTCCTTGAATATTTTCGGCATCCTTAAATTTTTGTGTTCTTAATAGAAGCTCATTCCTTTTTCTTTGTTTTCTTGGTAATACGACATAAGATCTTAGGCTTAAACTGCTCAGGATCCCAATGATAACCAATAAAACGATAAAAATTATCCAGATAAGATAATTTTGGGAACTATCTCTCATAAATACTGTATAGGAAATTAAAAGACTAACATCATCTATAGATATTGTAATTTGTTCATCTAAAGCAAAATCATCTTTAATTATAAATTGAATTGATAGAGTAATATTTGTATCTTTTAATATATAAGAAGTAACTTCAAATCCTCCTAATAAAAACTCTTGAAAAGTAGTATTTAATAAATTTATTTTGACATTTTTACTTATTTCAAAATTATTGATTGAGATTTTCAACTCAGAATTATCTGGTAATGTTAATGGCCAAAAATGATTGATTTTAGATTTAAAGTTAAGAGTAGCATTAATAATTTCTGTATTACTGCCTTCAATGGTCTCACCTATTTGATTCCAAGAAATTTCTGTATCTCTGTTGATTTTCTTTTGGTATGTGAACGTTAAATTTACAGACTTAATGATTAATTCGTTAAATTTGTCATAATCCCAATTATCTATAATGTTATCTTCGAAATGGAGTCTTATACCTAAGGTTATTGTGAAATTTCTAAAGTCCTTATTCAAAACTGATGTAATATAGAAGATTAAATTTTCTTCAGGAATACCTATCATATCGGTATTTGGTAAAATATCTGTTCCAGGGGGGTCACCTGCCCCTAAATCTTCAGGTTGAAGAAAAGCAATCTCATATACTTTTTCTTTCTCTAAATCTGAGATTAATACATAAAATCTAACAAAATCTCCAATTCCATAAGTATCCATTGAACCTACGTGATCATTTCTTGCTTCAGTATCACCAGCACGGTCAATATTTAAACTTGCATTTGCATAGACAACCGATCTAATTTTTGCAGAAGTAATTATATAATCTGTTATGTTAACAGGTAAGCAAACATTTATATCCCAATGTGTTGAAGGATTTTGAATAGCAGTTTGATCATCATATTGATGAGAAACGAAACATCCTTCGGGAGTTATAATCGCTTCATCAGGGGGATTTGGATACTCCGGATTAATAACATTTGTCCAATTAGAATCTAAAGGAGGATTTGAAACAAAAGAAAATGTTTCCTTCTTACCTAAAATCCTAAAATTTGCTTGTTCTGAATCAATACTCGCATTCACATCAGAGTTATCCCCTTTTATTACTGAAAACCAAGAATCTGTAGAATTATTAAACTCCGCATTTTTAATCCATTGTTTAGTATAATTATTTCCTTTTAATGCGTGAACATTCGTTTGAAAACTAAAGGAAAATGAGGTAATTATCAATGCTACAAAAATAAACTTAAAAATTTTAATTTTTTTAAAATTATGAAAAATTTGCATCTAAAAGAAATATTTCTCAGTAATTCTATCTCATATCTAAGGATGATTATAAAAACATTCTTATTTAAAGATAGGGATTTTCTACATTCGAGTCATATTTAGATTTAAGAATTGTTTTATAACTAATTTTTGAATGTAGTTTTGAATTTTTAATAGAATTAATCAAATACTGTTTATTTATTTGAACAACATTTAGTTTAATTATGACAATTATAGAAAAAAAAATATATTTTTGCAATTGACCACTGTACTCAGGGTCGAAAAACAGCTATAGTGTCAACTACTGGGGAAGTCCTTGAATGGGCGTAAGAAGAAACTCCAATACACGCATTTAGTGGGGGTATTGTTGAACAGAATCCAGATGATTGGTGGAACGCTATAAGATCTACCGCTATAAAGGTAATTGAAACTGGTCGTGTACGAGTAGAAGATATAGTGGGTGTTTGTAATACAAGTCAATGGAGTGATACAGATTTTCCTAACAAATTATCGCTTTTACTTCCTTAGATTTCTATTAATGTTTATATGCTATTAAAAAGTTAAAAAAGATGGTTAGTAAAGAAACGAATCGATATTAAAAATCAATCTGATTAACTGGGCAAACCAAATTGTTGCTAATCAAGATTTCAATCGAATCAATAATAAGGTCTTCATTTTTATCGTTTAACCTATCGAGCAACGTCATTAATCTAAACTGATTACTTTCTTCAGTGATTTTGAAAATTTCATTTAGAACTTTTAAATCATTTCGAGATAATTTGATTTCTTTCTTGATTTTCTCAAGATCGTATCTTTTAATTGTTAATTTAAAGAAATCCTTATAATATAAAGCAAAATAATTATTTAGAAGATTTGGAATGAGAATTTTGAATGGAACTAAATCATGATCCCAATTCTTTATGGTTTCTGATAATTTTTCATAAGCACTTAATCCAAAATTCAATATTTGTTGTTTCAATCTTTTAGAAGATTTTTCATTAAGGATTAGAACGGTTCTTAATTCTTCTATATCAGAAATAAGACAAAAGAAATGTTTAAAATCTAATTCAATAACGTCATACACGCCATCAATTACATCTTTTCGAAATCCCTTAGAACGAAAACTTTTTTTCAGAGAAATTTCTTCCCCTACCAGCGAAATTGCTTGAATAAAGCCCGAGAATAATTCATTTTTTCCTTCCATTAGGTCAGAATAGTTTTTAGAAAAGAGTGGAAGTCCACTTGTAGTTTGTATGAGAAGTATACCTTGAATATTTTCAGCATCTTTAAATTTTTGTGTTCTTAATAGAAGATTAATCCTTCTTCTTTGCTTTCTTGGTAATAAGATATAAGAT
>JAHQWY010000251.1 GCA_029856445.1 Promethearchaeia archaeon | reverse complement strand
CACGCAAGAGTTGGTTTTGAAGACAATGTGTATTTATCCAAAGGTGTATTAGCTAAATCCAATGGAGAGTTAGTAGAGAAGGCTGTTGGAATTGCGGATGAATTTGGGAGAGGTATTGCAACTCCGAATGAAGCTCGAAAAATTCTTGGTATATTATAATCATATAAAAAATTTCTAAAGTTGATAATTATGTATAAAGAATTAGCAAAATATTATGACTTAATATATTCTTGGAAAGATTACGGAAAAGAAACCGATAAAATCAAAAATTTAATTAAAAAATATAAAAAATCTGATGGAAATAAATTACTTGATGTAGCATGTGGAACAGGAAAACATCTAGAATCTCTTAAAGAGAAGTATCACTGTACGGGTATTGATTTGAATGAAGAGATGATAAATATTGCGAAAAAAAATATTGTGGATGTAGATTTCAAAACAGCAGATATGGTGAGCTTCGATTTAAATGATCAATTTGATATAATAACTTGCCTATTTAGTTCAATTGGTTATGTAAAATCCTATGATAATTTAGAAAAGACAATCATGAATTTTAAGAAGCATTTAAAAGTAGGAGGCCTTGTAATAATTGAACCATGGTTTACTAAATCTGGTTACATGGTAGGACTCCCTAGTATGACAACTTATGATGGAGAAGACATTAAAATTGCCAGATTAAATACGACTGCACGAGATAAAGATCTTTCAGTTATGGAAATGCATTATTTAATTGTCGAAAAAAATAAAGATGTTGAATATTTTGTTGATAGACATGAATTAGGACTTTTTGAGATCGATAAGTTCTTAGAAATAATGAATAATGTTGGTTTTAAAGCAGAATTTTTAAAGGATGGATTAATGAAAGGAAGAGGATTGTATATAGGTATAGATTCTTAAAAGTTATAAAAATTAAAGATGGAAAAAGGAGAAAATTATGAGAAAAGGAAATAAGTATGGAACTCATAGAGTTATTGAACCTCAAGGAGCACTTCCACAACCAGCATTAAAAATATCAAACAATATGGAGATTTTTGATAATGAAATTTTAATAGACGTAAACTACCTCAATATTGATTCTGCAAGCTTTACACAACTCAAAGAAGAAGCGAAAGGAGATATTGAAAAGGTCAAAGTAAAGATAATGGAAATTGTAAAAGAAAGAGGTAAAATGCAAAATCCTGTTACTGGTTCTGGGGGTATGCTTATTGGGAAAGTGCAGAAAATAGGAGATTCTTTGAAGAGTAAAGTTAAATTGAAAGAAGGAGACAAGATTGCTACATTAGTTTCACTTTCTTTAACGCCACTGAGAATTGATAAAATTTTAAAAGTTGACCCAAATATCGATAGAGTTGAAATTGAAGGAAAAGCGATTCTTTTTGAAAGTGGGATTTATGCTAAACTTCCTGAAGATATGGAGGACACATTAGCATTAGCAGTATTAGATGTTGCAGGAGCTCCAGCTCAAGTTCAAAGACTGGTAAAGCCAGAGAATACCGTTTTAATCTTAGGTGCGACAGGTAAATCGGGTTTAATGTGTTCTTATGTTGCTAAGAAACTTGTTGGTAAAAAGGGAAAAGTTATCGGTCAAGCGAGAAATGAGAAAAGAGCGGCTTTTTTACGTAATACTGATTTTTGTCATGAAGTCATAATTGCAGATGTGTATGAACCTACAGATGTATTAAAGAAGACTCTAGAAGTAAATAATGGAAATGAAGTTGACGTTTCAATTAATTGCTTAAGTATTCCTAATACAGAATTGTCTTGCATTCTTCCTGTTAGAGATGGAGGGATTGTATATTTTTTCTCCATGGCTACAAGCTTCACTAATGCTGCACTTGGAGCAGAAGGTGTAGGAAAAGATGTATCTATGATTATAGGTAATGGATACACAAAAAACCATGATCAAATAGCACTAGATTTAATACGAGAATCGAATATTTTAAGGAAAATATTTGAAGAGAAATATGTAAATAAGTAATAGCAAAATCATCAAATAAAACAAAATTTTTAGTTCATGATTCCTAGATTTTAATTAGATTTGAATTAGAGTTTAATTTTATTATTATGAAAGTTAATAGACGAAAAGAAATTTTCTCTCATGTTAGTGATGAGGACTGGCATGATTGGAAGTGGCAAGTTAGAAATAGGATAACTACCTTGGAAGAACTTAAAAAGTATATTAAATTAACCAAGGAAGAAGATGATCCAAGAATTCTACAAGAATACAGAATGGCAATTACACCCTACTACTTATCATTAATCGATCCCAATGATCCATATGATCCTATTAGAAAGCAATCAATTCCAACAATTCACGAGTTAGAAAGATATACAGGTGATCTTGAAGATCCTCTTAGTGAGGATGTTGATTCACCTGTGGAAGGTTTAACTCATCGTTATCCAGATAGAGTATTGTTTTTAGTAACTGAAAATTGTTCGATGTATTGCAGACATTGTACAAGAAGAAGATTCGCCGGACATCACGATATGGCCCCACCACAATCTCAAATAGATGAATGTATAGATTATATCAGAAAAACACCTTCTATTAGGGATGTACTTTTATCTGGTGGTGACGCATTATTAATATCTGACAAGTTAATGGAAGAAATTTTAATTAAATTAAGAGAAATTCCTCATGTAGAAATAATACGTATTGGATCTAGAGCACCAGTGACAAATCCATTCCGAATCACCTCAGATTTATGTGAAATGCTAAAAAAATATCATCCTCTCTGGTTTAATACTCACTTTAATCATCCAAATGAAATTACAGAGGATTCTACAAGAGCATGTGCAATGTTAGCTGATACGGGGATTCCCCTTGGGAACCAGTCGGTTCTATTAAGAGGAATAAATGATTGTATTCATGTAATGAAAAGATTGGTGCATGGATTAGTAAAGATCAGGGTAAGACCTTATTATGTTTATCAATGTGATCTATCCTTAGGGCTCGGGCATTTTAGAACCAGTGTAGCCCAAGGGATTGAAATTATTGAAGGTTTGAGAGGTCATACTTCGGGATTGTGTGTTCCAACTTTCGTTGTTGATGCTCCTGGGGGTGGTGGAAAAATTCCAGTAATGCCAGATTACACTATCTCTCAAGGAAATACTCGAGTCGTATTAAGAAATTTCGAAGGAGTTATAACAACATATGAGGAACCAGACGATTATTTTCCAAATTGCCATTGTGAGGATTGTGAAAAACAAATAGGAGTCAGTGCCTTACTAAGCGGTCAAAAAATTACAATTGAACCTGAGGATCTCCTAAGAAAATCTCGTAGAAAAAAACTAACTAAATAGTTAGCCTAATATGTATAAATTTTATTCAAAATTTAATAATTAAAATCTATATCAGTTATTATTGAGGATAATATTTTTTTGGCGAGAAAATGGACTTTTTATCTGAAGTTATGAATAGGATTGACCATCATAAAATTATCTCAATAATTGGACTTGCTAAAAATGTGAGTAAAACTACCACTCTAAACTATATTATCAGAAATATCGGGGAGCAAATTACATTAGGTCTTACCTCGATAGGGAGAGATGGTGAAAAGTATGATGTTATTACTGAATTACCTAAACCTCAAATATATGTGAAAAAAGGAACTTTTGTAGTTACAGCCCTCCAATGTCTTGAAGAAAGTAAAATCGAATATGAAATTATTAAAAAGTCAGGATTCAATACTCCTTTGGGCGAGGTTATGATTGTAAAGGTGTTAAGTGAAGGATATATTGAATTAGCTGGACCTTCTATAAATAGGCAGTTATTAGTAATTTGCTCTGAATTGAGAAGCTTAGGTTGTGATTTAATTTTAGTGGATGGTGCATTTGATAGGAGATCATATGCTACACCTTTAATTTCAGACGCTACTATACTCTCAACAGGTGCTTCTGTATCAAGAAATATGAAAGAAGTTATTGATTTAACAACTCATACAATTAATCTATTGAATTTAGAGTCAGAAAAAAACAAAAGAATAAGAAACCTCTCAGAAATTATCTTAAAAGAATCTAAAGTGAGTATTGTTGATAAAAATTACGAGGTACATTCATTAAATGTAGTCACAGCTTTAGATGCTGCGAAAGAGATTGGTACAAATTTAGATGAAGATTCTCAATATGTTATAATAAAGGGTGCTATAACTGATAAATTATTAGAAGATTTGATGAAATCCACCCAAAAGTATAAAGGAATTACTTTTTTAGTTGAAGACGGTACAAAATTATTTTTAAGCCAGAGGACAACTAAAAAATTTCTCAAAAAGGGTGGTATTTTGAAGGTTTTAAACCCTATAAATATCATTGCCATTACAATAAACCCAACATCCCCGAATGGATACAATTTTGATAAAAATAAATTTTTAAGTTTACTCCAGGAGAAATTAGAAATTCCTGTTTATAACCTTGGAGTTAATGATTAAAATTTCAAAATAAATATTTAAAGAAGTGAAAAAAATGAAAGAAAAAGAAGTAATACAAACAAGTAAGTTAAATTTAGATTTTTCAATTGTAGAAAAAGCAAGAGAAACAGCAAAGTTGATTGCTTTAGACACCCAAAATTTTATAGATCAACATACAACTACTACCATTGAAAGAACAGTCTGTAGATTATTTGGTATTGATGGTGTAGATGAATTCGATGTACCATTACCGAATGTAATAGTGGATAATATTATAAAAGGGGATAAATTAGGGATTGGTGCTGCTCTTTATATAGGAAATGCAATATTACATACGGATCTTTCACCTCAAGAAATTGCAGAAAAAGTGTCAAAAGAACAATTAGACCTAACTAGCCTTCCTTTAAAAGACATTTCAGAGATTAAAGCAACCGCAAATATAATCGTTCAAGAAAAATTATTACATATCACTCAAAAAAGGAAAGTGCGGGATCAATTACTAGAAAAATATAGTGATAAAAAGGGACCTCTTATTTATGTTATTGTAGCAACAGGAAATATTTATGAAGATATTATCCAAGCTCAAGCAGCAGCTAGACAGGGTGCTGATGTTATTGCAGTTATAAGGTCTACTGTTCAAAGCCTATTAGATTATGTGCCTTATGGTGCAACGACTGAAGGTTTTGGAGGTACGTATGCTACTCAAGAAAATTTTCGTTTAATGAGACAAGCCTTAGATGAAGTAAGTGAAGAATTAGGGAGATATATAAGGTTAACTAATTATTGCTCTGGTTTATGTATGCCTGAAATTGCTGCAATGGGCGCATTTGAAAGGCTCGATATGATGCTTAATGATGCTCTTTACGGGATTCTTTTTCGAGATATTAATATGAAAAGAACTATAGTTGATCAGTACTTCTCAAGGATGATAAATGCTTATGCGGGTGTTATTATTAATACTGGTGAAGATAATTATTTAACTACTGCGGATGCCTTTGAAGCAGCTCATACTGTTCTTGCTTCTGAATTTATTAATGAGCAGTTTGCTTTACTTGCTGGATTGAAAGAAGAACAAACGGGTTTAGGACATGCTTTTGAAATGAATCCTGAATTAGAGAATGGATTTTTATATGAGCTTGCTCAAGCTCAAATGGCTAGAGAAATTTTTCCAAAAG
>JAHQWY010000250.1 GCA_029856445.1 Promethearchaeia archaeon | reverse complement strand
AGCGGCACTGATGTTTTTAAAACATAAAATGTTCAATAATAGTGCATGTTCAAAAGCAAATTTTAGTAAGCCTGCCTTGTGTGGCAGTAAAGCATAATGACCGTAGCTTTCTATATTCATTTTTTGTTGAATCTTATGAATCTCCTCTTTTTTGAGATCGGTAACTTTCGTTGAAGGATCTATTTGTATTGAATTCAGCAAAGATTTAATTTTATTATCAGATTCTCCCCCAATTCCATTGATGAAAGGTAATATACTGTACCTTAAACCATTTTTAACGGAATCATGCATACTTCCAAAAAGTGTAAGCCCTTCTTGATCCTCAACAAGCTCTTCATTTATTAATTCTTCGTATACTTCTCGATTAAACGATTGAAGTTTATCCATTGATTTTAAAGAATCTCCAGCTATTCCTATTATTGCAAGCCATCCTTGTTTAATTATTGAAGGTTTTATTTGTTTAGCAAACATATAAGTGAGAGTTGCTCCAGAAATATGATCAAGACCATCAAAGCCATGAATTGTGGGATTAACAAAGAATAAGTTTTCGGGCATATCATCAAATTTAATATCATCCTCTACTTCATGATGATCAAGAATATAAAAGTGCTCTTTTCTATTTCTTATAATAGGGTTTAATTCTGCCAAATTAGAACCTAGATCAGTAAAAATAAAAGCAGTTTTTTCACTTTGTCTTTTAGATAGAATTCCTTCTAAATAATTTTCCCAAGAAACGGATCTATTATAAATAAAGTAATCATAATCTATTTTTAGTTGATATAATAAATTCTGGATAATATGTAGACTACTAATGCCATCAGCATCATTATGGGAAATAGTCATAATTCTTGGATATGAGTGATCAACAAAGTGATCTATGGCATTATTAAAATCTTCCAAAAATTTTACTTTATCTGGTTTCTTGGTCATCTATATCAATTATTGATTTAAATATAAGAAGTTCTATAATAGCTACTGATTTTTTAATTATTTTTTAATAATTCTCAAATCAAAAAATCCTAAACTATGAACAATTTATTATATAAAACTTCTACATTTTTATTTAGAGTAAATTCTGATAATTTTCAAATTAATTCTATAAATATTATTATTCCTATTTGATTTTTGCTTTTTTCCAGATATCAAGATAAAAATTAAAATCTAAGGATAAATTTTTTTAATTTATTTAAATTTCAGTCTTTAAGATCTCAAAAATAAAAGCTATAATATGATTAATAAAACTAGGGATAAGATTAAATCCCCTAAAAAGACTTTCCTGCTTATTTCAGTGATTATAATAATCCTTATTCCACTATTATTTACTAATTTTATTATTTTGCCCAAAAGTAATCAAAACCAGAGATATATTTTAGAAAAAGACCTCAATATAAATGAATTTACTAAAGACAATTATACTGAAATTTTAACAACCCCCAAACATGGACTAGGTAATATAACTATTGATGATATTAGCTTTAACACTTTAGCACCAGGATTTCTTAATGAAAATGTTTATCATCCACTTATTATTGAGGATTTAATCTCTGGGGCTTTAACTGTAGATATAATAGGCATGGAATTTGTTAATACTACAAGTTCAGCTATAATCCATAATCTTGATCCTGAAATTATTAATGATGTAACAGCCAGGGTCGCCCTGAATGAAACTTTACATGTAGAATATGATAATTCAACGGCGAAATATTTAATCTATAAATCTAGGTTTGCACAAATAAAGCTATTAGAACTTTATGTAAATAACGGCACTGTAATAAATAAATTAACAGAGAATATCGATTACACCATCGATGAGAGACAATATATAGTTTTTTACTATGAAGAATACTTCGAAGAAGGTAATAATGATAGTTTTGATATGTACATTATATGGGAAAAGGTAATGCCTTTTGGTGATTGGAAAATTGAACAGTTACAAAATCAAAACTTGGAGATTAATGAAGCAGAGCAAGAAATAGTCGCAGAATTTCAGTATTCTTTCTATCTAATTGCCAGGTTTTATTTAGAGGGTTTTGCCGAACCTTTAGTGATTGATTTTTGGGATGTTGCTTTAACGGTTAATCCATTGGATAAGGAGAAATTTAATGACCATAAATTAATGTTAATGGGAACTGAAGTGAATATTGGTACTCATTTAAATCCTGATAAATCAATAAAAGTGTTACTTTCTGATCAATTTACTCCGGCTAATAGTTCATTTTCTCTGAATTTTACTTGTGCTTATTTATTAAAATTCGAGGAACCCGTCGGGCATTCATGGGCTATCGACAGACTCATAGCTCAACGAGAAATTAGAGAAAAAATTTATTTTAGCACTTTACTATCAGGTCCAACACATATTTACTTAAAAAATGTAGAATTTTATGAACCAAGTCTTTACGTTGAAGAAGTTCTCGAAACTTACTCATTATTCAACAGAGATGTTTTATTTGGTGATGCTAATGCTTCTGGTTCTAGTAGGTTGGGTATCAATGTAACAATACCATTTTTATTAGTCGGTGAAACTTGCCCCTTTTCGATTAAATATTCTACATTTCATAAGCTGAAAATTGCTATTACTGATAACATTAAAATGCCTTTGGTAGGTGCAGAAATTGAGGTTTTTCTTTATGGAGTAAAATATGGAACATATATCTCAAATACTACTAGCCAGCCTATTATTCCAGCTAAATCTGATGGAAATGGACGAATTATATTATATAATGTACCTCGAGGTAATTATACTATACGAGTTTATTGGAGAGGAAAATTTGTAAAAGAGGCATCTGTTTCTACATACAAAGAGATTAATTATGTATCTACGAATGTTGTTCACTATCCTCTCTGGATATTAGTTTTTGGAGGAATAAACGGAATTATTCTAATTTTAGGAGCAATATTTTATATAAGATATAAAAAATTACGAAAATGAATTTTGATCGTTATATTCTGTGACAATATTGATGATTTTATTAGTTTTTTGGAAAAACGTGTAATGAGTGAAATATTTTATGAATTTAAAGAAATAACTAGTAATAGTTTATCTAGTAATGTAGATATTGAAATTGTACTCCATTTTCTAGCTAAAATCGAAGGTACTATGGTCCTGTATGAGACAAAACAAAATATCACAAAAGCAAGTAATTCTGATATCGATAAAGAAGTTGTGAAAACATTAGAAAAGCTTTTTAGCAGTGTTGATCCTTCATTAAGTCTCATCAGGGGAAAAATACGAGAAATATTTCTTTCCTATTCATCCTAGATCAGTTCTACTTAGGGATTAAATGTATCAATACATAATTTAATTATGATTAAATTCTTCTCCATATCCTATTAAACGATAACGTCTATTAATTATACGAGAAATAGCATAAATGAAGTTTTCGGGAGGGCATATTGGGGGGTTAAGTTTTATTATAGTAGAGTTTTTTAATATTTTTGTGACAGTTCCTCCAGTTTTTTCGGTACCAACAACTAATAACAATTTTTCACCATGCTTGAGTGGTTGGACCTTCATTTGAACTTCAGAACCAATCACTCTATCTAAAAGATGGACACGCAACTCAACTTCTGTTAATATGTCTGGGAGAGTTCCGAGACCTCCAGCTAAATGTCCAATTAAATGATCTCCTTTAGTCAATGCAGGATCTAATTTTGTACCTAAACCAATTAACCCACCAGGTTTAGCAGTTTCTAAAAAATTATTTCCTTGACTAATACTCACAACTGTTGATCTAATTGGGACATACACATCTTTAATACGAATTCCTGGTTTGATTTCGATTTGATCTCCAATATTAATTTTACCTTTTAAAACTGAACCACCTATCACTCCACCTTTTAAATCGGTAATAGCTTTACCAGGTCGATTGATATCAAATGATCTTGCTATTAAAAATTGAAATTCCTCTTCTTGATTAAATTTTGGGGTAGGTATTACTTCTTCAAAAGCCCTTACAACAAGATGCATATTTGCTTCAAAAACTGCTGATAAAGGTATTATTGGGGCTTTCTCAGCAATAGTTCCTTTGACAAATTCTTTTATTTGTTTGTAATTCTCTATAGCTTGCTCGCGAGAAACAGCATCAATTTTATTTTGTAAAATGATGATGTTATTTATACCTGCAATGTTTAAAGCAGCTAAATGTTCCCGAGTTTGTGGTTGGGGACATTGTTCATCAGCAGCAATTAAAAGACATGCTCCATCCATTAAGGATGCACCACTTAACATGGTTGCCATCAATATCTCGTGACCTGGGGCATCAACAAACGAGATATTACGCTTAAATTCTAAATTTCCATTACATTTATTACAAACAAATCGAGGTTTTCCTTTCTCCCTATTTTTTTCAGCAAGATGGGATGTAGTATATTCATCGCATGAGGGACAATAAAGAATTGTAGCATTTGAATATCCTAATTTTATTGAAATGCCTCTTTCTTGCTCTTCAGAATGTCTATCAGTCCAATCTCCTGTTAAAGATTTAACCAAGGTAGTTTTACCATGGTCTACATGTCCAACAAGACCAATGTTGCATTCTGCTTGTTGTTTCATTAATTCTTTTATATTAGACTCTTTTACTTTGGAAGTTGGTTCTAGTATTGGTTTCATATTTGAAGTTGTTTTAACATTTGTTTGTTCTTTTTTTAACGGCGGAGTTTCAGCTTTTCCCCCTATTTCTTCGAAAATCTTTTTAGCATTTATAATAATTTTTTGTGCAGTTGCTTTTCCCACACCTTTTATTTTTAAATTTACTAAATCATCAGGCTTCGCAGCAACCAGTTTTTCAATTGAATCTATTCCTGCAGATTTCATTCTTTCTGCGGTTGATTTTCCAATTCCAGAAATATCTTCTAATTCATAGGACATGTTAGTATAAAATTAAGGTATTATAACTGCTGTATAAATATTTCCCTAAGAAACATTAAGAAAAGATTTTTTATTAAATTAATCAATCTATTAATTTCTTTTAGAAAAAATTATGTAAAAAATCATTTACTTGGCTTGAATTGTGGTTATGCCACCAGGCTTTTTTTCAAGCTCTTTATAAGATATTCTCAATAAGCTATCTACATAGAAAGTAGATAATTTATTACAAGAATTACAGACGATATAAACTGGAGCAGGATAATTACTAGAATCGATATCATTTGTTTCAATTTTAAATATAATTTTCTCATTACAATGTGGACATATGTTAAAACGAAGAGGCATACTAGTAATAATCCAACAGTTTATTTTTATAATAATTAGATTCTTATTACTATTTTATTATTTCTAAAATTAAATAAATAATAACAATTTTTATTGATACTAAATGGTTAAGATTTTTAGAAATAAGTTTGGATCATATTCATTTATTTTACTCATTATTACTTTAGTGTTGAGTGTTTTCTTTATTAATCCTAACCTATATTTAAAAAATTTAAATTTCTCAGAAAATAGTCTATCTACTAATAACTATACTGAAGTTGATTTATCTTTTATACCTGAAATTGATTATAGCTCATTAAACGATCTTTGGTATGACTCCAAAGTAAACATGCTAATTATCACCAAAGATGATTCAAATTTTATTACTGCGTTAGAACCTCTG
>JAHQWY010000249.1 GCA_029856445.1 Promethearchaeia archaeon | reverse complement strand
TGTTTGAATTCTTTTCCCAATTTTAATTAACTCCTCAATTGATAAATCCCATCCAGTTGCGGCTTTGATCAATTCCATCATAGGGTAGTTTGAGATCATGTTAGAAAACATGCATAATCCGAGACTGTTTGAAAATTGAGCGAGAACATTTACTAACTTGAGAGCCTCAAATCGCTCATCGCCCATGGTTCTCATATCTTTTGGAAGAACAAATCCTTCTACTAGCTCATTTCTCCCGAGTGGACCCATAGCTATCATATCGACATTTGGTGTGGTATGTCTCCCAGGAGTAGGATCAAAAGCAAAAGCTTGACCAAGAGAACTCATAAACTTGGAATCATGCATCCCAAGCTCTTGACCCATAGAAGTAATAGCATATTTTTCACTTCCTTTACCGATTTTTTCAGAGGCTCTCTTACACCCATCTGCCAAAATATCTCCAAATCCTTCTCGATTTATCATTTTTTCAACTAGTTTGATTATTTCTGCAGAATTTCCCCAGGTTAATTCTAGACCATCTGTATCATCTTTGCTTATTAAACCGTTCTCATAACATTCTATAGCGAAAGCGACCGTTCCTCCAGCTGAAATAGTGTCTAATCCAGCTCGATTACATAATTCATTCACAGTAAAAATTGACATAAGATCATCATTAAGTAATAAGGGTCCAAACGCAGCACAAGTTTCATATTCTGGGCGATGAGTTTCCTCAATATTTAATTCTGGGACTTTCATTATAGCACCACATCTAAGGGGACAAGCAAAACATCCATATGGTTTTTGCTTGTATTTATCAATCATCCCTGCTGAAATTTTATTTAACCTATCAGTAGGAAAGTCTTCAATTGAACTTCCACCCCAATTTTTAACCGGTGTATCTCCCGAACTTCCCGAGAACACATTACCTGCAGTAGTGCCGTACGTTTTAAATATGCTAACTATACCTTTTGCTTCTGCTACTTTATTATTATAATCCCTTGTGTGTCTGTTTAATGCTTCTTCATCTGAAAGCGAAATTTTCTTATTTCCTTTAAGTACAATTGCTTTTAGTTTTTTAGAACCCATAGTTGCTCCGAATCCTGATCTTGCTGCAATTCTACCTTTATCGTTAACAATACCTGATATTAATGAGAGTTTTTCACTTGAATGGCCTATACATGCTACATGAACCGTACCATGTTTTTCTTTTAATTTATCTTCAGTTTCAATTGCATCTAATCCCCAAATCTCAGATGCGTCTATAATTTTGACTTCACCATCAATAATCGTAATGTATTTTGGGGCTGTAGCAATTCCTTTTATCAATATAGCATCGTACCCACATCTTTTAATTTCAGGTCCAAAAAAGCCACCACTGTTAGCATCCCCCCATGTCCCTGTTAAAGGTGATTTACCGGCAATCATGTATCGTCCACTAAAAGGAGCTACTGTACCTGTTAGTAATCCTGGAAAAAATCCTAGAATTGCATCAGGACCTAAGGGATCTGCGTTTACCGGCATGTTCTCATAAATTAATTTCGCCGCTAATCCATACCCTCCAAGATAATGACGATAAATTTCTTCATCTAGAACCTCTTCTTTAATGGATTCTTCAGAAAGATTAATCCATAATATTTTACCAAAAAATTCATTTACCATAGAGTTCATACCTTTTCGAATTTTTCAAATTTAAATTGTGATCTTAACAGTATTTGTTAAATTCATTTGCTCAATTAATAATTTTTTGTCTTTAATGAGATCATAGACACAAATGTATAAAAACTAACTTATCATACTAATATTTGTAACAAAATTGAGGTGATGAAAATTCGAGTTGAAGTAAAATCGAATATTGATGCAAAAGCAAAAACTATTTATGATATTTTAATGAATGATGATCTTGAAGCCAAGTGGAACTTAACGGTAAATGAAAATGTTAATATTGGACCAGATAAATGGGAAGTGAAATCTACTATAGGAAATCTTACATCTACACGGATAGAAGCGAAAGAAAATGAAAGAATTACATTTGATATTGAAGGCTCTATATTTAATAAAATGGGATATATATTAAAACAAAAAGGTGATACTACCAAAGCCATTTGTTGGGGAGAATTCGACGATGAAAAGAATAAAAAAATTTTAGAATCCGCTGGAGGTGTCCTTTTAGAAAGTTTAAAGAGATTTGCTGAATTTGTCGAAGATGGTGGTGATCCTGAAGGATTTGATAAAAAACAATTAACTGTAGCACCCTAATTTTTTTTTTTAATTTTTGTATTTCTCAATTTTATATCGTAATTAACAAGACTTAATTTTCTATTATTTCTTTTTTAATTATTAAAAAAACTATTTAGTGTTAAAAGGATGAATGAAGAAAATTGGTCTTTTGACAATGTAATTGACAGACATGAGACTCAATCTGTAAAGTGGGATATTTACGATAAGGAATTAATACCATTATGGGTTGCAGATATGGATTTTAGAGCACCAGAACCAATTATTAATGCTATTACTAATCGTGTAAAGCATGGTATTTTTGGTTATTCATACTATTTCACTGAATATTATGATGCAGTTTTAGGCTGGTTTAAACGTCATTATAACTGGAAAATTAAAAGAAAATGGTTATGTCATACACCTGGAGTAATTCCTGCTATAAACATAGCATTAAAAACGTATTCTAACCCAGGTGATAAAGTTATCGTACAAAATCCTGTTTATTATCCCTTTTTTGGTGCTATTAAAAATAGTGGTTGTCAAATACTGTTTAATCCATTAATATCATCAAACGGACAGTTCCAGATGGACTATAATGATCTTAAACAGAAGGTCAAAGATCCAAGAGCAAAAATACTTATTCTTTGTAGTCCTCATAATCCAATCGGGAGAGTGTGGACTAAAGAGGAGTTAACCCAATTGGGTGAAATTTGCATTGAAAATGAGATTTTAGTGATATCGGATGAAATTCATTGTGACCTAATTTATCCTGGATATAATCATACTAATTTTGCTACCATTTGTAAAGATTTTGCTATGAATTCTATAACTTGTACCTCTTTGAGTAAAACATTTAATATTGCTGGTCTTCAACTTTCAAACATCATAATTCCCAATCAAAAGTTAAAACATCGCTATAGAAATGCAATTCAGTGCCTCTTCCTCCCTGGACAATTTGGATATCTTCCCAATACATTGTCTTTAGTAGCGTTTACAGCTGCATATGAGGAATGTGACTCTTGGTTAAATTCTCTCATTCAATATTTACATGGAAATTTAAAATTCCTTAAAGCTTTCATTAAAGAAAAGATCCCTCAAATCAAAGTTATTGAGCCTGAAGGTACATATCTTGTATGGCTTGATTTTAGAAAGGTAGGGATCGCTTCTAATCAATTAGAAAAATTCTTACATGAAAAAGCAAAAGTGGCCTTGGATGACGGCTCATTGTTTGGTAACGGTGGTGAGGGATTCCAACGGATAAATATTGCTTGTCCGCGGTCAACTTTAGAAGAAGCTCTCAAAAGAATTCTCAAAGCTGTAAAAGAGATACAATCTTAAAATATTTTTTGGTTGATTTTTACTTCTATTTTAATCAAAATTTTCATCGCATTATGACTTACAATCTGTTTTTTAATTAAGTTTTATTTGAATCAGTTGATTATTAGATTAATTTAGTGAGATTTATTCTTAAAAAGAATAATAAATTATAATATGGTTTTTTAGATGAAGAAATTGGCAGAGAAACTTAAAAAAATTGACATTCAGCTGCCAAAATGGACAAAGGATTTATTATTCTAACATTTAATGGAAATCTGTGAAGATCTTAAGAACCTGGCTAAATATGGAGACGATTTATCTGTAACTAAGTAATATTTTATTAATTATTTAATAAAATTTCTTTTCATTCTAATAATTGGACATTCTTTAATGGAACCCATCCCCGTCTACCTTCTTTACTTGAGACCCAAATCCATCCACTTTCTTGGTCTTCAACAACTAACTCCTCTCCAACTGTAACTGTTAATTCAGTTGCATCATAATTTCGAATCAACTTAGCAATATTACCTTGGATGTCAATATAATTATATGGAATCCACCCTTCCTTTCCTTCTTTACTGATACACCATATCCATCCAGGAGATTCACTTTCCTTTTCTTCAATCCTTACTTCCTCATTTTTCTGAAGTTTTAAAGGATCCGGGAAAGGTGTTTTATAATCCGCTACAACCTTACAGATTTTTTTTTTCATCTTTAACCTCTAATTGAGTTTCATTTCTGTATAAATCAATTAATCCATCTTTATATTTTGCTTTTTTTCAATTTTTTTATTATAAAAATATTCTGATATTTCAAAAAAATTTCAATAAAATATATTAGAAATTATACTTAAAATACAATGATATGCGAATTGAAATTAAAGAATTAAAGGAATATACAAATGTAATTATATATGGTGCCGCAATCTTGATGATTATATCAATAGTGACACCTCATGCGTCTCATTGGGTTAAACCTGAACAATCACATGTTTTTTGGATATGGGGTTTGATTTCTGAAGTTGATTGGTTAGGTTCCCCCCTTGGATGGAGAGAGGATATATCATTTCATTTAAATTCTAATCCTATTGTTCTAAGTGTTGGTCTTATTATTACATTAGCCTTGTTTTTTATTACAATTAAAAATATTTTAATCGCCCGTACCTTTAGGCAAGAGGAGGAAGAAGAATATACTCCTCCATTGTATCACATTTTTATTTATGGGATTTTACCCATCATACTAATGGTTTTCTGGATGTTTTTTATACAAGCTATTTACTCAGAAATAGGTTTCTTAGAAAATTATAATTTCTGGGGATACTTTTCTCCAAATTTCGGTATATATGGTTTCATAATAGGAAGTTCAATATGTACTGTAGGACATATTTTGCAAAAATATCTATAGGAAAGTTATTTTAAATCATTTACAATTTTAATAACCTCATAAATTTGCTGTATCTCATAATCAGGTTTTATTTCTAGTGATATCGGACTCTTTGACTCATTCAACCAAACTGAATATATCTTGAAGTCATTTGCTCCTTTAATATCTGTTTCTAACATATCTCCAACATGAATAGCATTTTGAGCTTTACATTTTAATTTCTCCAATGGTAATTTAAACATTATTGGGTGTGGTTTAAAATAACCAGATTCGTCTGAAAAGACAGTAACATCAAAAAAATTAAGTATACCGTGACTTTCTAAAACTTTTCTCAAAATTGGGCCTGGAGTAACGCCAGTATTCGATATTAAGCCTATTTTATACCTAGAAGCAAGTTCCTCAAGTGTTTTTTTCACTCCCTCTTTTAACTGCGGGGGATCATTTAACATTACAGATTCAAATTCTATTCTTAGGAGATCTAAATTTTTTTTTGAAATCTCAATATTTATCTTTTGAAGCACATTCAGAATTCTATCTATCGTATATATATGTCGAAATTCAAGTTCTTCAAAGGTTACCTCAGAAAAATGGAATTTTTCCTCGTAAGCATTTCTTAATTCGTCAAATGGAATGAAAATTTCTCTATCCTGTAAAAATTGAAAGAAAAATTGTAATCTTTCTTCTGAATAGAACTTATTAATAATTAGCGTATTCCAAAGATCAAATGTAATAACCTCTATCATAAATTATTAAATATTCCTT
>JAHQWY010000248.1 GCA_029856445.1 Promethearchaeia archaeon | reverse complement strand
AACATTTTGAAATTGAAAATGAATTTTATAATGTAAAAGATTTTCTTAAAGGGAAAACATCGCTAAAGCATTATGAACTAGAAGAGATGGGAAATGTTGAAGGTAAGAAGCTTTTACATCTTCAGTGTCATTTTGGACTAGACACTCTCTCTTGGGCCCGAATGGGGGCACTTGTTACGGGTATTGATTTTTCAGGTGAAGCAATAAGATTGGCAAAAAAATTAGCTCGTAAAGCGAATCTTACAGGAAATTTTATCCAAACAAATCTCTATGATTTACCAAATATTCTCTCTGAAAAATTCGATATAGTATATACTTCTATTGGGGTCTTGTGCTGGCTTAATGATCTAAAGAAATGGGCAGAAATTATAGCCTATTTCTTGAAATCTGGAGGATTCTTCTATATTGCGGAGCAACATCCCACCTCAATGATGTTTGATAATGACCATCAAGAGGAATTACAGTTAAAATATAATTATTTCCACAGATCAGAACCAATGGAATCTATTGTTGAAGGATCTTATGCATCAGATGGACCTCATATGACTCCACATAAAGAATATGAGTGGGAACATAATTTATCAGATATCATTAATTCTCTAATACAAGCTGGATTAAAAATAGAATTCTTTAATGAATACCCTTTTAGTTCATACAAAGTATATGTATTTACAGAAAAAGATTCGAATGGATATTATAGATTGAAAAATCAAAAAGTTGAGATACCACTTCTTTTCACACTAAAGGCTTCAAAATTATAGGTTGAACAAGAAACTCTATATTATTTTTGGTAAAAAAATTTTTAATTTAGTAATAATTACTTAGTTTGTTAGAAGTATATTCAAACGCCTCCGTTGCTTAGGTGGTAGAGCGTTGCCTTGGTAAGGCAAAGGTCGCGGGTTCAAAAGTGAGAAAATATCTATTTTCCTCGGAAATTCCCGCCGGGGGCTTACCTTTTTTCTTAATAAAAGATCCATGAGTTGGTATTTTAATTCCCCATTTTAAACAATATTTTCAAAAAGTTGTATTGAGTTAAAGTGAATTATGACAAAAATCTATATGAAAAAAATTCTTTTGAACCGTTTATAAACGTTCAAATCAGTAGTTTTTCGATTAAAATAAATATTCAAACAGAGAATTGATTTATTAATTATATATGCAAAAAAAAACCAAAAAAGATAAGAATAATTTTAAATTTAAAAAGTTACTAATCTTCATACACTTATATGCCGGTGTGGCTTAGTTTGGTTATAGCGCCAGACTCATAATCCTTCTGAAAGATTGGGTCAGACTGGATGTATTCTGGAGGTCGAGGGCTCAAACCCCTCCACCGGCACTCAAATATCTTTTCTATACTGGTAATTAACATAAAATTAAAATGGAAAAAAATAAATAAAAAGAGAAAAAATGATTTTTTCTTCCCTTATTAGAATTTAAGTTATTAGAAATTTAAGATCAGAACGTTTCTTTTTTTAAATATTTACTTTAGTTATAGAAAAAAAAAAATTGACATTATTGGAGTGAGCAAGTTCCACATTTTGACACATAACTTTAGTTACTCATCTTACTAACTATTTATTAATTTCCCTATAATAATATTTTATTTAATACTCTTATACCTTGATTAATTGGTATTTAATTGTTTTAAATTATTTCATTCAAAATCATGATGATAATGAAGCGTAAAAAGGAAATCAGAAATTTTCAAGAATATTTAATGAACTCATGGCCAGCAAAGCATTATTATTTTTTAAACGGATGGATATTACGTTTTACTGAAGGTGTTACATCTCGGGCTAACTCTGTTTTTCCTATAAGGTATACCGGTACACAAATAACTCTTGATAACGATTTGGAATTAGTCGAAAAGGCATATAATGCTCACGGTTTAGAAGCTGTTTTTACCATACCTGATTTTCATGAGCCTAAAAATCTTAAGGAAAAGTTATTGAATCGCGGTTATCAACCTTATGATCACACAACCGCGTTAGGAACAAAAATTGAGGATATTCAACCTCAAAAAATAAATGAGGATTTTGAGTATTTCTTTTTTAAAACACGTATTAAAGAGATATCAGACTTCTTAAGTAGATACTCAAAATGGAATGAGATTGAACAAAATATTATTCAAGAAATCAATCAAAGAATAATATTTCCTATAAAATGTTATATGCTCACAAAATTAAATAAAGAAGTGACTGGAACACTTTTAGCGGTTTTAGTACCTCAAGGATATTTGTATATTGGAGATGTTTTCGTCCATCCAGATTATAGAAGACAAAATATAGCGACATCCATGTTAGTTAAATTAATAGAAGAATGGACATTAATAAATGGAGTAGGGTTTATTTGGTTACAAGTAGAACGAGATAATATTAAAGCCTTAAATCTATATCATAAATTTGGAATGAGGAAATTATATAATTATTATTATATGAAAAAAAATTTAATTGCTAAGCCGTCCATGATTAATTAAAGCAAGTTCAATTGCTTTAACTTCAGCTCTAGATCTTAATCTCATATCCGGTTCCAAATCTTCAAGAATTTTTTTCTCATTATAACCTCGATTATATAAATGCTTGTAATTCTCAACACCTTGTTCATTTAAAAAAAAATATCTCTTATTCAAGTTGACAACTAACCACTTTTTGTTTTTTTGGTTTTTAGATAATGATGACATTATATCTCTAACATAATCTAAAGAACGATTTAATTTATCAGCGACTTCTGTGTCACTTATAAATAAATATTCAATCATCAATCTTAGAACTTTTCTTTTGGAGGAAATGGTAAATAAATAATACACAAAGTATGCAATAAAAAAAGATCCTGCTAAATATATTCCCAATATTTGATTGAAAATAAAAATTATTAATATAACTCCTACAATAAGATAAAAAGAAATTTTTTTAACGATATCAACTAACTTATAATTAATACGAGACACCCAATATTATTTTCTATTAGAAAGATAGCATTCCTAATTACATAACTGGCTTAAGGCCTTGTTTTTGCTCCTTAGATACTTTCTTTTTATCAGGAGTACTTAAGTTTTTAATAGCAGACTCAATAGTCTCGAGTTTTATCGAGTATTTCTCAAAAAGCTCAGTGAAGCTGTTAATATCAATATCATTATTATCATATAATATTTTTAACTGTTTTAAGGTTCGACCAATTCCAGCTTTACTATTCTTTAACTCTTCGATCTTATTGGAATTAATTGTAACTTCTGACATTAAATTCTTATATCGTAAATATGCATCAAAATTAAGATCCGATTGTTTGTACTTCGTAAGGAAATTAGTAGTTCTTGGAACAAATGGTGCTAAATTTTCTGGAATTATAATAAGTGGTTCTGGATCTTGTATTTCTAAAGCTTCTGCATCATTAATTCTTTCAACATCATTTTCTATGATATTATTATTTACTATAGACAAATTATTTCGTAGACTTTCTCTTTGAATATCTGAAAGGTCATCAAATTTATTTAACATAGACTCCCATATATCTTCAGCTTTTAAATAATAATAATTAGCTTTTTTCTGTAAATCCTCAACTTTATCTTCATTTTCTCCTTCAGGTGACACTTTTATTAGATATTTGGCTTTTAAATTACATGCTTTTCCCATGTCATAATTATACTGAGCTTTAAATTGATCTTCTTTATAATCGGTATATTTTCTTAAAAATGCCAATCTTTTAGTAAGGGCACTTAACCCAGCAGATAAATTAGATGCCATCGAGAAATTTCCCTTCTTTTCTTCACTGATAGTAGCTAAATTTTGAGCAAGTATACGGGCTTCTTCTGAATTTAGTTCAAGATTATCAACAGTTAATGCTATTCCCTTATCTTCTTGTCGTGTACACGCTGCACTAAAATATGCTGCAGTTTTAAACATCTTGCTACACTCAACCATTGATACTATTGCACTTTCCATTAAATTTTCTTTTTCGAATTTGTTAGCGAGATAAGAATATGCTTTTGCTGAAATCCATAATGCTCTTGAACACTCAAAAATTAAATCCCATATTTTAATCTCTTTTTTTGCTAAAGGATCGTAAAATGATGGAGTAATATCTAATTCTTTGAATATCTTAATCTGACTTTGAGTTTTATAATTAACATTTAAGATCTTTATATAATCAATAATATTATTGAGTTCTGAGAAGGAAAAGTCTTCATTTCTTTCTAACACTTCTTCTAATTTTTTAATCTTGAAGTGTAAAAAGCGAATCTGTTGCATATTTGTTGGTGAGAAAAAGGTTTTCATCTCAGGTTGTTCCCTAACGTCAACTAATTTCGTTTTCATATCCTTAGGTTTTGATGTTTTTTCAGGTGTTTTAATTTCAATAGTTGTTTTCTTTATTGGTTTAATGCTAATATTTGGTTTTTTAATTGATTTATGATCAAGATGAGGTTTTTCTAAAATTTTGTCTTCTTTTTGCTTGATTGGTGCAACAGACTCCATTTTCTGTGGAGAACTTTTATTATTGAACTTTACAAAACCCAAAACCTGGTCTTGTATTTTTACTTTTGATCTTGATGCAGTTCTAGCTTCTTCTTCTTTTTGTCTCATAGTTTCTAAGTATTTCTTTGCAATTTCGATATATCTTTGTGCTTTTAAAGTATCCATACCTTGCTTTTTGGATAAATCCTCAATACTAGAAGTAGCAAGTTTCTTAATTGAGCTTATAGAAACTCTTGAATTAGGTTTTTTTTCAAGTTGTTTCTCCTTATTATCTGGAATGTTTGCGGAAATTAGTTCATTTGTCAAATTTCTTTTGTTAATTATATTATATACTCTTTCTCTAGCACTAATTCGTTCTATATGTTTCTTTGCAAACTGGATATAAATCCTTGCATTTGAAACGGTCATTCCATCAATAACAAGTAAATCTTCTATCCTTGAGGATGCTAATTTCTCAATGGAGTCAATCCCTATTTCTTTTAGATTTTGGGCTGTTTTTATCCCAATACTATTAGATATATTCATTACCGATGTCATTTATACCTATAATTTATAATCCACTTTTTTATTTAAAACTTAAGCATTAAATTTCAACAAATTAATTTTTATGAAATATGCTCTATTCTTTATAGAATCTTAGTTCTAATTTAATATATATAAAAATAGTTCAATTGATAATATATCAAATTGTTATATTCCCATAATTTAATGGTAAGAAATAAGCAAATTTTTTATTTAATTATATATAAAAAATTTAAACAATAGCGAATAATTATTTTATGGTATCTCGATGATAAAATGGAATATTATAAGAATATTAATTAATTAAAAGGCAATTTTCTAAATGAGTGGCAAAAAAGTATATAATTTTGATGATTATCTTAATGAAGCCCAAAAAGAAGTAAAAGAATTTGTTCTTGAGAAGGAACAATTAAATAGTAAACTCAAAAATTATATAATCAGTTTTCAAAGTTTTGATTCTGAAATCTATAAATCATTATATGACGCGAGAGAGTTCTATTACGAGAAGCGTTATAATTATAATCAACAAATAACACAATTGAAAAATAAGAAACATGAACATGAACGACTCTGGAGTCATCTTACAAAAAAATTAGAATCTATTCAAAAACCAAAATTTGATGAAAATGCATTAGTCTTACTTGATTACACTAAAAAATCCATTGAAAATAT
>JAHQWY010000247.1 GCA_029856445.1 Promethearchaeia archaeon | reverse complement strand
GAATTTCTTTTAATTATATGAAAGAGAGAATTAAGCGATGGGTGATACATATAGATAAAATGTTATGTAAGTTCCCATATTAATGAGTTTTTTTGATATTATGATTGATTTTGATTATAATGTTAAGGTACTACTCACTGGAGATGATTCGGAAGGGAAGTCGTATCTAGTTACTAATTTCTGTAAAAATTTTTTTCAGATTGATTCTAAATCTACGATTGGTCTAGAATTCCATGTTAAGACACTGCCCGTGTTAGGGAAAAAAATGAAAATGCAAATTTGGGAATTAGTAATTAAAGAAAAGTTTAAACATCACTTAGTTCCGTATTATAAAGGGGCATTGGGTGCGATTATAGTTTCCGATATCTATCAAACTGATTTTCGAGATTATTTAGATGAAACTATTCAAATGATTAATGAACAATCAGGAGATATACCCATCATATTGCTTACATTTAACGAGCATTCAGAAGGGTATCGAGTAGTTTCAGGACTGGAAACGATGTTAACAGCAAGTAATTTTAATGGATTATCGTTTGCTGAAAGTTCTTTAAAAAATATTCAAAATCCTGAAATGATTTTTAATAAGTTGGGAGAATACATAATTGAACGAGGTAATATGGATCCTCCTATAAAACCATTAAAACCTCCACGCGCATCTACAACCAAATTCACAATCAATAAGTATCTAAAATTAAAATTAGAAAGTGGTCATACAAATATATATGTTGGAGGGAAATTATTTAAACAATGCAAATTCCTATTGTTAGATATTCCCATTACTAGTACCACAGATTACAATGAAATCGAATCAATAGATGAGGCTGCTGAAAAATTAGATCATTCAATGGAAAGAGGACAACCAAGAAAATATTATATATCTCCTGATATTGAATTTTGGGGGCATTGTTCAAATCTTCAAGTGTGGTATGAAAATAATTATGACTCTCGTATTTTACATAGTAATTTGGCATTCCCTTTATTGAAAGCTCTCGAAAATGCAGGAGATCGTCTCGCTAAAAAAGTATTTAAAGAAGAAATCGCTCAAAGGTTATCGAGTGGGTATCCCTCAGTGGTAAAGCATATAATAAATCAAGGGTACTTAAATGATTTTACCAAGGAAGAAAGGAATGCTCTTGTAAATGATCCAAGTTTTTTGAAAAACCTACCAAAATGGTTTGCTGGTTTTAAAGATATTCCAAAATGGTTATTAAAAAGAATTAATGATGTACTAAATGATTTAGAGTGCCCATCTTGTGGCTCTAAACCATCACAAGCTTCAATCAAAAGATTTCTTTTAGGAAATTCATTAAAATGCGAAACTTGTTATAAAGATGTAATTTAGATTTCATAAATGGACAATATTACTTCTTAAATTTCTAGATTACATTAAATTTTTATCAAAGAAATAAAAAAAGAAAAAAGTATTTGATACCAATCGAAAATTTTTAGTGAGAAACTTTATTTTTTTATTTCAATTCTTTTTTTTCATATGAAAAATCAACCCAATTGTAAGATTTATATTCTTATGTTAACTTTTTACTATTAGGGATAAGGTATTTTTAGAGAAAATAATTTACGTTTTGAAAAAAGCACATTAAAATTATGAAACTATTCTTAAAATTAAATAAATACTGGAATAAGCTAATCTCCAGAAAGAAAAGGAAGGTAATTTTTAAACCCCCTTTTACTTATGATCACACGTTTAAAATTTTACTCCTAGGTCCACCTGGAGTAGGAAAAAGAAACTTAATTCAAAGATATTGTTATGAAGTTTTTGATCCTATGGATAAGTTGACGATTGGAGTTGATGTTCATGTCAAAACTCTAGAAATAGATGGAAAAAGAATTAAATTACAAATTTGGGATGTGGCTGGTGAAGAAAGATTTAAATTCCTCTTACCATCTTATATTCTTGGAGCAAATGCCGTAATGATCATTTTTGATATTACGAAATTTAAATCAATAGATCAAATGAATGATTGGATTCAAATTGTAAGAGAAAAAGCTGGTAATATTCCAATAATGTTGATTGGAAATAAACTTGATTTAGAAGATTCTCGCGAGTTAAAGAAAGAAGAAGGAATTGAAATTGCTAAAGAATATAATTTATCTAGTTATCGCGAAATCTCAACCAAAACGGGGCAAAATGTAGAAAAGACTTTTAAAAGCTTAACTGAATATGTAATGAATAATTTGATGTAATTTTAGATTAATAAAAAAATTAGTTTGATTTTTAAAAAAAGGAGTTAATTTTATTTTAGATTTGCCATATTCCAAGTATTAATCCTGCGATTATTAATGCTACTAAATGGTATCCAGCATCCACAACCCAGGCTTTAGCGTTTTTATCTTCATATATGACATCATAGAATCCAATTACGAATATAAAACCGACACCTATTATTAAACCCGTAAACATACCAACAACTACATCATAAGTACTTATTAACTCTAAGAGTATGGCAAGAAATAGAGTCGAAAGAAAAGCTGCTATTACAGCACCAATAAAATTCATTGGTTTCATTTCGAGCTCATCAATGTTAAAATTATTTGCTTTTGCCCAAATATTACCAAGGAATATTTTTGAATACCAGAAAGCCCCAAGAATAAAATAGATTATAGTCATTACCAATACTGCCCAAAAATTAATCAGCTTTTTTCACCTTCAGAAATTATTTAATATTTTAGTAAAAATTATAATAATGAATATAAATAGCTGTCTATAATGTATTATTAATTTTTAACAATGTAATTTTATAGAGAGCCAAAAATATTACAGTTTTCTTTATAATTCAAAAAGAATGAGGATTTAATAATAATCCCACTTTATTTGGCTCCTATTTCTTTATTCCTATGGTATGAAAAGTAGAAATAATTTCCCTTTATTCATGGGAAAAAAGGGATAAAAGTTAAAAACTCTTATTTTTTTATTATCTACCATCAATTTACTCTGGGGGAATGAAAAATTGGTTAAATTCTTTCAATAAATTTAAATATATGATTTATTATATTTAGCATTGCATAATATTTTTTACAAAAAAGGCATGTATGGATGGGCTCTACTTTCAACGAAAATACGATAGCGAGCGCAATAAGTGTTGAGGTAAACTGATATGTATAATAAAATCTTCAAAGTAATTATTTTCGGTGATATAAATTGTGGTAAAACTTCATTAAGAAGGAGACTCATGGATAACATATATGATGCACATTGTCGTAAGACAATCGGAGTGGATTTTCAAACAAAGGACTTTGATTATGATGGTATGGATTTGAAATTAATGATCTGGGATTTTGCGGGAGAAGAAAGATTTCGATATATGTTTCCTCAATGTTTAAAGGGTGCTATGGGTGGTATTTTAATGTATGATATAACTAATTTCTCCTCCTTTTCAAGTATTAGTAATTGGTTATCAATAATAGAAGGAACTAACCAAAGATTTCCGATCATCTTAGTTGGTGGTAAGTCGGATTTGGAAGATAGTAGAGAAGTTTCTCGTGAAGAAGCCATAAAAGTTGGTAGAGCTATGGGTCTAAATGGATTTATTGAGTGTTCTAGCAAAACTGGGGAGAATATCATAGAATCATTTCAAGCACTGACAACGAAGATGTTAAAATATATTCCCGTCAAAAAAAGAACGACAGAAAGTATAGCGACATAAATTATTATTATTCTTTATACAGTAGACATAATTTTTATAGGCTATATAAGCCCTACCAATGATCTCCTTTTGATAAGGTTTACTATTCTTTTACTTAAAAATCCAGTTAAAGCTATATCTGCAAATAATAACCTATCAAGATATAATCTCAAGCTCTTAATTTTGTAATTTTTATATTCAAGTACTTCTGAGACTTTAACATTAATATTTGATTGATTTTTACTAACACCATGTATAAGGAATTCTTCAAAAAAAATATTATCTTCCACCATAATTACGATTGGTTCAAATTGAACGGTTTCAAATAATTCGAAGAACCACTCAAGCCACTTTTTTGCTCCGGAGTATGCTTTCATTGTTATCCCAAGTATTTCAATTTCACAATCTTCTGAGAAATAGGTCATAACTTTGTCAATATCTTTTTTTTCCAAATCTTTATCCAAATCTGCTGCTAGTTTCAGAATCTTTTCTTTATTCTGAGAATTAGACATAAATTTCACCATTTCTAAAATATTATTATTAAAAATTTCTTTTACTCTATGAAAAACTGAGCATCTCTTATGTAAGTATTATTTATCCATTGAAATAGATCTATTTTTTTGTCAGGTGTCCATGCGGTCCAAGAATCAGTGGGAACATACCCATGGTCGATCATTAGATCGGGAACTGGGCCGATATTGATGCCATTCCATTTAATATTTGCTGTGATTATCGTCCTACCATCAGGATCTTCTGACTTAGGGATCTTTATTGAAATTGGGATTTCCTTTAAAGTCTTTGGTTCTATAGTATAGGTGTTTTTATTGATTCTTGACCCCCAATTTTTCGGCAAGTTTAATTCAATCTCTACATTAGATTTCTTTTTAAGATAATTTCTGACAATTAAATTAGTTTTAAACACACTACCTGGTTTGGTGATTATTCTGATTGGTTTAAAACATATCCAGTTTGGATCAAATCCCATATTAGGGTTATCTTGAGCAACTAGATCAGCTATAATTGATTCATACTGTGAAACGTGTTCTTTATATCTTTTTAATATATTTTGATTAACCTTAAAGAATCCAAGATGGCTCGAAGCTAGATATTCAGGATTAGATTTTATTAAAATATCGACACATTTCATTGAACCTATATTTTCACCTAATTGGCATAGATTAATACAATTATTATTAGTTTCAGGGCCACCTAATAAAAATGGTTGGAAGCTATCGCCAACAAAGAAAATAGTTTTTCCATCTATTTTACCAAATAAACCCATATGATACTCCGTTTGACCAGGAAAATGAAATATTTGGAACTCATAATCATCCCATTTGAAGGTTTCTCCATCTTTTAATATTCTATCAACCTTAATTGGTGTATCTATTAAGCACCCAATTCTATAATGAGTGGGATTTTCTAAGACATCTACAATATTTTCAAGGGCATAAACCTCAATATCATATTTTTGCTGTAAGAGTGGAATTCCACCTATGTGATCATCGTGATAATGTGTAGGAATTACAAAGTCTATCTTTTTAATATTATTTTTCTGCAATATTTTAGCAAGTTCTTCATAATTATAAGCAAACACAAGGTCACTTCCTGGAAAATCAATCAGAATACAATTTTGCTGATTTCCTAATATAATAAACGTTGTACCAAATCCCTTTCGGATGATATGAGGAAATTCGCTACTATTGTCAATTTTATCAATATTATTAATAAATTCCATCACCTGATCATCTTCTAATCTTATATTCTTGTCGAGACGAAATGCTGATGTAACGCGTTCAAATTTTTTCTTTAAGGAATTGATATCTTTTGTTGGGTTCTTAATTATATCCCCATGAGAAGGTAATAAAATACTAGGATCATGTTTGAGCAATTCTTTGAATGAATTAAGAGTGAAATTTATACCAATCTCTCCCCCATCCCCTGTGTATGCATATTCTAAATCATAGTAGTTGATCACTTTTCCTCCCGAATGGATTAAATCTCCTGTGAATGCCAATATTTTGTTATCAAATTCCA
>JAHQWY010000246.1 GCA_029856445.1 Promethearchaeia archaeon | reverse complement strand
TCAATTATTAATGGTTTGAGATAAGATTATGTCTGTAATGGAAAAGTTTGCAAAGGCAATTCCACTTGTTAATCCTTGGATTAAAAATTGGAAAAATGAAGGCAAAAAGGTTTTAGGGTATTTTTGCACTTATATTCCTGATGAAATCATTTTTGCTGCCGATATTCTTCCAGTAAGAATCAGAGCGACGGGTGTGGTTGACACACCAATGGCTGACGCATATTTAACTGATACATCCTGTAGTTTTACACGTTGTTGTCTGGAGTTGGCTAATAGGAAGCAATATGAGTTTCTCGATGGCATTGTTTCATGTAATAGTTGCGATCAGATTCGTCGTCTTTATGATAACCTGAGATATAAAGCTCCTTTTTCCTTCCATCATTTCTTAAGCACTCCGGGTGTTGTTAACGAAATAACTACTAACTGGTTTAAAAATGAATTAATTAAATTCAAGGAAGTTCTAGAGAATAATTTTGGGGTTAACATTACAGATGATAAGCTCAGGAGTGCAATCAAGATATATAATGAGACACGTACTCTGCTAAAAGAACTGTTTATGCTAAGGAAACATGAAGCTCCTCCTATCACGGGTACAGAAATAATGAATGTGCTGACCGCTGCGGTTTCTATTCCAAGAGAACAATTTAATGAACTATTAATTCAAGAACTTAAAGAAATTAGCAGTAGAGAAGGAGTTATTAGTCATAAAGCAAGAATAATGTTGGTTGGAAGTATGCTTGATGATCCTGAATATGTTAAAATTATCGAAGACCTTGGTGGATTGATAGTAACTGACGCATTATGTCTTGGAACTAGATTTTTCTGGGATTTAGTAGATGAGTCTTCCGATCCATTGGAGGCTCTCGCTGAACGATATTTATCAAGAGTTTCATGTCCACGTATGACAGGCGAACAACCTACAAGAATGAAATATACATTAGATTTAATTAATGAATTTGATATTAATGGTGTAATTATTCAAAGAATGAAATTTTGCCCCCTATGGTGGGGCGAAATTTTTATGTTACGTAGAAAATTGAAGGAATTAAATATACCGTTTCTCGAGTTGGAAAGGGAATATGTATTAAGTGGTACTGGGGCTATGAAAACTCGTGTTCAAACCTTTATAGAAATTTTAGAGGCGAGGTGATAAAATTGGACGAAGAATTATATAACAAATATGTGAAGTTAGGAAGAGGAAATTGGGGTAGGGGGTATAACCTTTTAAAAACTATGTATCTTGGATATCTCCAGCTTATAAAGGATGAAGAATTTACTCCAGTCGTTGAGTTGTCAATAAACGTATTTCTTGAGATCTTTAAAGCACGTAGGAATGAAACCCCTATTATCATGTATCCTTTTAATTTTGGACCTGAAATTTTTCATGCTATGGATATTACACCTTTAATGCAAGAAATGTTTAGCGTTGGTTTAGCCCCCTCCCATTTAAACGAAATTTACTTAGATTTCACTAATAAAGTTGGTTATGGGGACAATCCAACTCTCTGCAACGCCCAAAGACCTTTAATTGGAGCGTATATGCAGGATTCGGCACCAATACCCGATCTTCTATTCTTCCTCTCGACTCCATGTAACCCACTGTCAATATCATACCAGGTCTTCCAACAACTCACAGGTGTTCCATCCTTCAATATAGATATCCCTTACTGGGCATACAATGAAGTCAGTGAGTTTTATGATGAGAAAACAATGAGATATATAATTGATCAATTAAAGAGCTTAATATCTTGGCTTGAAAAACAGACTAAACAAAAACTAAATCCTGATAAATTTCAACAAACAATGCTTTGGCTAAACGAAGCACGAGAATACGCGTTGGAATTTAATGAACTTCTAAAAACTGTTCCTTGCCCCGCTGATAGTGTAGCTGGCTATACAAATACCATTTGTATGGCTACGCGTGGAGGTACATATGATGCTGTGAAGGGAACTAAATTCTTACGCGATACTGCTGCTGAGAATGTTAAAAATGGGATAGGAGGGATACCTGATGAAAAAATCAGAATAGCTTGGCCATATACTCATGTATTCTTTGATTATGGACTATTTCCATGGTTGGAAAGGGAATTTAACGCGGTAACAATACTTGATCTAATTGGATTCTACCAACCATTACCTCAAGACATATCTACAAATGAAAAATGTTTTGAAAGCTTAGCTAAAGGTACTTTAGATTTTCCTATGATAGGGACATGTAGAGGTCCTATTGAGTACTATATAGATTTCGTAATAAATTATGTTAAAGATTATAAAGTTGATTGTGTAATATTTCCAATGCAGTTTGCTTGTAAACATGCATATCTTATGACAAGGGTAACTTCAGAAGCAGTACGCGAAGAAACAGGGGTCCCCACCTTGATTTTTGGAGTTGATCCCTACGATTCAAGAGAAGTAACCTCAGACGCGATTAGAGGGAAGATTTCAGAATTTTTAACACAAATTGTACTTTAAATATAAATTCCTTAATCGCTAAGGCTTCCTTACTGAGGTAGATTAAAAAATTAAAAAAAATTTTTATTAAATTACTTTTTTCACAATCTCAGAGAGATCTATAGCTTGTATCTCATTATCTTTAATATTATTTTTAAATTGATTTAAACAGAAGGGGCAACATGTAACTATTGCTTCGGCTGCGGTCTCTTTTGCTTCTTCTATGCGTTCATTTGCGGCAAAGGCAGACATATCTTTAAATGCAGATCTAACACCACCTCCTGAACCACAGCACCATGCATTACTTCTATTTCGAGGCATTTCCAACATTTCAATTCCAGGAATATTGGATAATACATCTCTGGGAGCTTCATAAATACCCATATGACGACCAATATGGCAAGGATCATGATAAGTAATTTTCATGTTAAATTCTTTCGTAAAATTTAGCTCTCCATTCTTTAATTTACCTAATAAAAACTCAGGTAAATGCTTTACTTCAATACCGTGTTCAAGACCGAATTTATTTGGATAAATATCTTTCCATGTTCTATAACACCCAGCGCATGATGTAACAATTTTTTCTATCCCTGCATTTTTAAAGTTGTTTACATTTGTTTCTGCCAAGATTTTTGCTTTTTCCGTTTGACCGGTCATATAAACGGGAGATCCACAACAAGCTTCATTATCATGAATTCTGAAATCTACTTTTAAAGAGTTAAGTATTTCCACAGTCGCAACAGCGACATTTTTCTCTCTATAACTAGAGGTACAACCAACAAAATAAGCTAATTTGGCATCAGCTGTTTGTTTAATATGTGATGGCAACCAATTTAATCGATCATCATGTTTTTCCATATAAGGATTTTTCTCTTCCATCGTATGTTTTGTATATAGTCTTTGCTCAGGCATTGGGCCATAACCTTGTTTAACAGCTTCTTCTCTCATTGCCATTAACCATTCTCCCGAAAAGCTATGGAGTTCTGGTACTTGACACTGCTGAACACATGCCATACAAACAGAACAATGATAAAATATATTTGCTAAATTATCAGTCCAATTAAGTTTACCTGAGGTTAATCCCCAAATTAATAGGTTCTTACCCCCAAGATAATACGATTCAAACTTTCTAAACTCTCCTGATGGACATACTTTTGCCCAATCAGCATCCTGATATACTGTTCTACAGGTTCCACATTTCCCACATTGGTATATAATATCTTTATAATGTTCAATATTCTTGTATCTATCAATTTTATGAATCTCTTGTCTAGTATCAATATGAGTAACTCCCATTCCCTTAATATACCTAATTTTTTTTGCCATATTAATCACCCCATCCATGACCAGGGTTCATTATTTTATTAGGATCTAACAAATTCTTGATCTTTTTTATTAATTCAACTGTAGCTGGGAGAGTTTTTTCCTCATTTACTTTATGGGCCCATTCTGGAGCTTTATACATTACAACACCATCTAGAGAAGTAACCTCTTCATGAATTTCTTTCAGAATTTTTCGAGCTGATTCGATTTCCTTAGGATCATCCTTATTAAAATTAATATTAACACGAGCAACGCAATAATGACCTCCAAATAGAAGTCTAGAATAAAACTGGGGTGTGTGTCCATGTTTAAGGGAAATATTTCTAGCAAATTCGTAGTATTTTGTTATATCTCGAGTTGAACAATAGCTTCCAATCCATTGCCCACCTCCTCCTCTAGAGAAATTCCAAGCACCCCAACCTTGAATAGGTAGATTAAGGTTATAGGCATCTGCCCCTCCTGGCAGTTCCATAATACCACCTTCTTTGTAAATGGTTTCTATTGCTTCACATTGAGCTTCATGTTGTTTTTCGGTATAAGCCTGAGTTGTGACACCCGCAATAAAATCTGGTAGATTCGCTTTTAATGGATCTAGCGGAACTTTTTTTTCATAAGCACCAGCACCACCTTGAACCCAACCATAATTGAATACAAATAAATCACATATCCCTAATCCCGCTTTTGAAAGCTTTAACAATACTGGAATGCCTATGTCTATTGACTTTCCCATAAGAGTATAAGTTTTTCGGAATGGTAATTTTGGCCATAATTTTATGGCAGCTTTAGTTACAATTCCGGTAGATCCTTCCCATCCTATAAATAAACCTGCTAAATCCGGCAACGGCTGCCTTCCATACCAACAATCAGATAAACTACACGATCCTATTTTTACTAGCTCTCCAGAACCTAACACAACTTCTAATCCATTTATAAACTCCGCACCTGTACCACCAAGCATCCCTAAATCAAACATTCCATAGCACAAACAAGACGGTACAACACCTGTTCCAGGAGGGGAAAAAGTTATCCCTGCCATAAGATCTGGATGGTGTTTTCCGATATATCTTTGTAAATCTGCCCAAGTGGTACCTCCTTCTATTAATGCGTACATATCATCTTCGTTTACTTCAATTACTCGATTTAAACGTCTTAAATCAACAACGATCCCTCCTTTCCGGGGAGTTGCAGTAGAACCAAAATTTATACCAGATACCCATGGGATAACGGGAATTTTATGTTTAATAGCAAGTTTAACAATATCTTGTACCTCTTCTGCTGTGTTTGGCATAATTACAATATCACATTTACCTTCGGGTTCAGCAGTAACAAAATCATAATGATATAGAAACAATTCTTCAGGTTTATCAGATACAAATTGTTCTCCGACAATATTTACTAATTCAGATATTACTTCATTACTATTCATTTTGATAATCACCCTTAATTATAAGTATAGGTGAGATATTTATATAAAAATTATCAATACTACAAATAACATTTCTGTAAAAGCATTATGTTTTTAAGTTTCAATAGCATAAGTATTCTATAACTGGAAATATAAGAAACAAGGAAAAAATAAATGGATGCAGAGTTGTTTAATAAATATAAAAAACTTGGAAGAGGAAATTGGGGTAAAGATCTTACTATCTGGAAAACCATGTATACCGCGTTTTTAAGCCCACTAAGAAATGTTGAGTTAACCCCTTTAAACGAGATGTTTCTCAATATTTTTCAAACCGTTTTTAAAGCACGTAAAGAAGGAAAACCAATCATTATGCATCCTTTTAATTATGAACCTGAGTTATTTTTTGCTATGGATATAGCACCTTTAATGCAAGAAACAATTAGTGTAGGATTGGCTCCTTTCCATATGAATCAACCTTATATCGATTTCGCAAATAAAATAGGATATGGTGATAATCCCACTATTTGCAATGCTCAAAGACCCA
>JAHQWY010000027.1 GCA_029856445.1 Promethearchaeia archaeon | reverse complement strand
GACCATTTACAATGAAGAAAGAGATTTTAAAGTCATGTTACCAACTACAGATGCCCATTATTTTCAAGAAAAAGGAATCGAAACATTACTAATTGGTCCATTTCGAGGAGATAATAACATTCATTCTACCAATGAATTTGTATATGTTGAAGATTTGATAAATGTAACAAAAATATATGCAATTAGTGCCTTAAATTATCTGAAATAATTATTGTTAAATAAAAATATGTGTGATACACTACTAGCACTTAATAATTCTACTGATGATGAGACTGTCATTTATTGAAAAGTTATTATGATCTTTATTTAATAAAACTTAATAGGTTTAGAGTATTTCTTCCTATAATTTATTACAACAAATTATTCTTTGATTATACATATGTCGCAGAGCAAATTAGATCTATTAGGTATAGAGGGTGTTATTTCAAATTATAAACGAGGACGCCATACAGTTCATCCAAAACACTGCATTTTAGTTTTCTCAAATATTAATACTAGAAAGGAAGCAAATAAACTTATTGGTAGGACGGTAGTTTGGAAAAGTTCATCTGGTAAAGAATTAAGAGGGATAATTACACGAGCTCATGGCAATCATGGTGCAGTAAGGGCTCATTTTAAGAAAGCAGGAGTCCCAGGTCAAGCTCTTGGAACAAAAATAAAAATTATCAAATAATATTTTTGTTATAAGCTTTTTTTAGTTTTCTATTATATCTGGATATTACATGATACATGAATAATATATTCTTTTTTGTATTTTTGACATTGTAACAATTTTGATAAAGCGATTTGTAAAGATTTTTGAATTTATAGGCTGGGTTTAAAATTTAAACATGTCAGATCAGGTTTGCCGATTTTGTCAAAGATATGTGCAGTTGACTTATTATTGTGAAGAGTGTGGTGCTAATTGTTGTTCTGACTGTTTACAGGAAAAAAAAGTTGATTTTTATACATGTCAGGAATGTAATTCGAATAATATTGAGATATCTGATTCTGAGAAGAAAAAAACATGTAGAGAATGTGGTAGAGAAGATATAATAAAAGTAAATCAGCTTTTAAAATCATGTCCAAAATGTGGATCGCACAGAATTATTAATATTTATGAGAAAAAGGAAGAATTAGAGAAAGAATTCTTAGAATTGATTAAAAATTCTCGTTTGTTTATCAACCCCTTAAGAGAAGCCCTTGAAAAGTTATTTATTCTTCAACAAGAAATAAAAAAAGCAAGAGATCCCCCCATTAGATGCTATCATTTCCCTAAAATGGAGTCTGATCTATTAGCACTCTTTAAACTTTTTATATATGTGCAAAATACATTATTTGATAAAATAAATGCCCATTTTAATCAAATGGTTTTATATAAAGAGTACTTCTTTGATATTTACGCTCAACCAAATTCTAATATTACTATTATAGAAGGTATTTTTGATAATCTTCTAAGAAGTCATAACTCAATTAATGATTTTGTATTCAATAATGTTAAGACTTTTAAAGAAAGTATAACCTCTTTTGAAGCGAATTTAAAATTTATAGATAAAATTAATTTCTATTTTTCAACATATAAGAAATTAATAAAATTGGCAGAGAAGGAAAAACCTGTTTATGCTATTTGTGCCAAATTGGTTAACGGATTAAATACAGACGATAGGTATAAGAAAGACAGAGGAATTTTATTCATCACTAATTTAGATTTATCTTTTATTCATGAGTATGGAATAAGAAAAAAGAAGCAAGCATTATCTTTTAAAGCGCCAGTACAAGATTTAATAAGAATAAAAGAAAAAGGAAAACTCTTCAAGAAGTTATATATTGAATTTGAATACGGAAAATATGAATTTACATTACCTTCTAATGCTCTTTCTAGAGTTATAGAATATATATTATTGGCAAGAACATTTGACGAATCAAATATTTATGATGGCAAATCAGCAGCTAAACTTCAAAGAGTTGATATTGATTTAAATGAGTTGGTAAATTTTATTGAAGAAAGTATTAACTCATTTTTTAGCTTAAAATGTCAATATAATACTAGTTCTCAGAAGGTAAATAGTTATAAACAAATTTTTCCTCAACATTTTAATACTCAACCCAACCAAATTCCAATTTCAATGCATCAATTTCCAAATCAAGGATTTCCTTATCAGAATCATAATTTAAGACAATTCGGGATTAATCAACCATTGATGCAAAATCCAAACAGTCAATATCCACCTTATTATACACCGACATCAATTCAATCTCCTCAAGGTGCTATAAACTATATAAATTCCATGAATCAATATCAAGGAGCTAATATTAGCCAAAGTAAATTTTTCCCTCAAAATTTTATCAATCCAAATCGATTCCAAAATTATAATCCTCAAAAAATTAATCCTAATTTTGAAGAATTCATAGACCTTGAGGAGAGAGATATTCTTACGAGAAATCTAGAACAACCACAAGGATTCATTCCACAACATTCACATCGAATAGATCCTAGTGACTTAAATAATGATTATTTATTCCAGGAGTTTAACAAAAATCATTTATCTGAATTGTTTAATCCAAATAATTCAATAACACAGCAATCCTATAGGCACAAGAGGAAATTATTTAAATTAGATCGGGAAAAACATGAAAAAATGCTTGAGTTAGAAAAAGAACGCTATAGCCTTAAAGCAACATTAAAAAAACTTGAAACTAAGTTTGACCAAGGTTCAATATCGGAAAGTGATTATTTTAGAACATATAGAAACTTAAATAAAGAAATATATCTAATCGACAATAAAATCCAAAATCTTCGGCAGAGCTTGGAAGAATTAGAAACGATTAAGCAAAATAGCAGAAATTTTGATAATAAAAGATTCTATACTTAGATCTCGATCAATTCATATTTTATGCAATTTAAGCATATTATGAGTAATCTAAGTTTATATTCATTTGAACTTTATAAAAAATATGGATAATCCCTCCACCACAGTAGTAGGCAGTTGGCCTTTAAACAACAATAATGAAAACATGTTAAGGGTGTTTAAAGATTTAATTCAAATTGGTATCGATTATCCATGTTATCCTCAACTAATTTCTATGATTTCTCAGTTTTTATCCCCATTATCAAAAGAAATTTCCCAATTAGAAGAGATTGACAATAAATTTTACCTATCAGATGATTTTAAAATCCCAAAAAACCTGGTAGCTTTAGAATACGGAGATTTTATAAAAGATTTTTTTAAAAAGCGACCAAATCTTTCAAAACAAATAAGAGGGACAAAAGCGTGTTTAACTGGGCCAATAACGTTAGCATCTGAAATTATATTAAAAGATAAGGTTGCCAAAGACCTTAAACCTAGAATTTTTACAGAACCTAGAGCAGTAATGATAGATTGGGCTGTAGAAAAGTTAGCAGAAATTATGAAAAAAATGGCAAAAGCATATAGTAATATGGGAATTGACATAATTTCTATGGATGAACCTCTTTTAGGGATTTTAATTGGGAGAAAAGTGTTATTTCATTCTGAAGATTTCATTTTAGAAATTCTAAATAAATCTATTTCCGAGATTAAATCTATATCTTCGATACATGTATGTGGTAGAATTAGCCCTAAATGCCGTGATATCCTCCTTCAAACCGATGTGAATATATTAGACCATGAATTCAGAACTAATGAGGAAAATTTTAATATTTTTCAAAGAGAGCATATTGTAAATACCGATAAATTATTGGCTTTAGGAACAGTTAAATCCAAATTCATACCAGTTGATGGATGGGAAATTAATGATTATGTTGAGGGAATAGATTCTATTGAAGTTTATATAAGAAAAGCTATTAATAAATACGGTAAAGAGAATTTAATAATTAAGCCCGATTGTGGTTTTGGAGCACTAAAAGGAACTTTTAAAGATGAAAATGTTGCCTATGAAATAGCAATAAGAAAAGTAAAGAATATGGTTCAAGCACTAAAAAGAATAACAAAATAAGAAATATTTTTTTATATTGTAAAAAGTGTAAGAAAAAAGATTATCCTTGCAATTCTTTCCTTAATTTTTCTATTTCTTTATTTAATTTTTCTTTAGATTTAACTTCCTCAAGCTCTTCAATTTCATATTCAGGAATATATTGTAACTCATCTGAAGGAGTTTCAGGCATTGTTCCACCTTGGTCAAGAAGCATTTCAGTTTCAAGTTGATTCAATTCCTCTGAAACATCAATTGCGAGATCAATTTCAGGATCGCCTGCTAAAATATCTGCAGCTTCTTCAATTTCTGCAACATATGCCTCAGAATCTTCTGCAATTTCAGCAACTTTTGCAGGAGATGCCTTGGTTGCTATATATTCTAATTCATCTCGTATTCCACTAAAAATATCACCTGTAGCAGAGATCAGCTGTCCCTCTTCAATCGCTTGAATCTGTCGTTCAATTTTTCCTCTGATATTATTTGTTCTATCAACCTTGGCATTATAAGACTTGTATTGAATAAGATAATTCTTCGCACGATCCTTTTCACCCCGTTTCAATGCAATTTTTGCATTTCTCCTGCTTATTTCAGCTCTTTTACTATAGTTTTTATTAATTAAATTTAATCGATGAATATGACTTTTCGCTTTTGATATTAAGTCATCCTTCTCTTTACCTTTCCGAGGAAATAGCTTTTTTTTCAATCCCACTGACTATTCAACTCTTTTTTTTATGAATTATATGATTTTACTAACTTAAAAATTTAATATTAATCAATATAATATAATAAATTAATTCTTAACAAAAAAGTTTGCATAGACCGAAATTTGATTTTTTATGAAAAAAATAATCTTAAGATTTGAGAGTAAGCAAAGCAATTTTAAAGAATTAGTTCAGGAAGCATTTAATAAAGACATATTAGATTATTTAGTTTCAAAAAATACTTTTTCCGATTTTAAAGATATTGAACGTGTTAATCTATTTTCAAAAGATCCAAATACTTCAGTCGAGTATATTATAGCCGATAATTTCGAAAAACTGAGAGAATTAGTCGATAAAAATAAATTTTCAAGAAGGAATATTGGATTTTATAAAGAATTAAAATCTAAAGATGATGAGAAAGCAATTATTGAGCTTTCTAGAAGTAAACAAGTCGATTTTATTATAGTATCTGCTAAAGACTGGAAAATCATCCCATTTGAAAACATCATAGCCGAAATGCATCAAACTGATACTGAATTAATTGCAGAAGTGGATAACATCAAGGAAGCAGAACTAATGATGAAGATTTTAGAAACTGGAGTGGATGGGATTCTTTTCACACCCAAAAGTGCTAATGACATTATTGAACTTAAGAATCTAATTTCTACCACATTTCGAATTGAACTCACTAATGCAAAAGTAATTAATATTGAAACTATCCCTGAAGCTGAAAGAGTTTGTGTAGATACAACGTCTCTTCTTAAAATAGGAGAAGGTCTTCTTGTAGGATCAACAGCAACAGGTTTTAGTTTAGTCCATTCTGAGACGTTTGAAACTCAATTTGTAGCATCCAGACCATTTAGAGTAAATGCTGGTGATGTATCTGCATATGTTTTAGTACCTGATGAGGATCATGAAAAAGAATATCGCACTAAGTACCTTAGCGAATTGAAAGGTGGGGATAAAGTTCTAGCAGTAAATAATAAAGGAGAAGCTAGAATTGTATCAGTGGGGAGAGTAAAAATTGAGACACGACCAATGTTGAGATTTGAATTAGAAGTTACAATAGGAGAGAAAAAAATTCCATTAAGCTGTATTTGTCAGAATGCTGAAACTATATGTCTAGTAGGAGCAGATGGTAATGCTATATCGGTAGTTGAAATAAAAATTAGTGATGAGATTTTAGTTCATCTAGGACCTGGTTCTACACATTTTGGTACCCCTATTAAGGAAACTATAATTGAAAAGTAAAAAATTGAGAAAAATAGATAATTCTTAGATATTTCCATTTTTGAACAAAGGAATTATTTCTTCGCTAATTATTCGCGAAGCATCCCAGTAAGTAAATGGAGCATTTTTACTTGAAGCTCCATTAGTCGATGAAAATATGAAATGATTTGCGCCTGCTTCTATATATATACGAATTCTTTTTATTATATCTTCTTTTGTTCCAATCATAGTACTATCACGTACTAAATCATCTGGTATTTCATTTACTATTGGTTGTAATTTTCCTAGATCAAAACTAACAACATCATCTCTATCAATTTTTAGAATATTTAGTTCCTCAGATTTATGTCCGGTAGCCTGTAAATAAAGTTCTTCGTATTCATCTTTCCAATATCCTAATTCCTTTATTCTCTGAGGATTTGTTAATAATTCAAATTTACTTCCTTGTATTCTTTGATTGATTTTATTTGGATCATCATTAATAAAGGTAAATTGAAACACTCCAAACGAAAAATTGTCTAATTCTCTTCCTTCTTCATTCATGGCTTTAATAATTTGTTGTTTTTTAGTCTTATAAGTCTTGGAATCAATTCCTACCGGCATCCATCCATCTGCAACTTCCCCTGTCAGCTTTAAAGTTTTAGGGCTATTAGCACCCATCCAAATAGGGATAGTAGATACAGGTTTAGGAAGTAAAACCGCATTTTTAGCAGTATAGTATCGTCCTTCATAAGATATATTCCGACCTTTCTCCCAAAATAATCTCATGTAATTAATTGATTCTCTCATTTTACCAAGCGCATGATCGATCGGGATCCCATATGCCTTTAAATTCATCGCCTCTCCTGCTCCAATTCCTAAAATAAGGTTTCCTTCTGTAAGATGATTAATGGAGGTGCACAATTGTGCTAGGATTGCTGGATGTATTCTATGCGGATCAGTAACAGCCGTCCCAAAAGATTTTCCTTTTACTAATTCTGCCATTGCCCCAAACAATGCCCAAGGACTTAAATAATCGTCAACTAACGTGCCACCCATACCCGATAAATGATCGGGAAGCCAGAGAGAATCCCAATTTTCCTTACTTGCTGCTATAACTTTTTTACGAAAAAAGTCATAAGAATGTAGATAATATATTTGATGACCAAATTTTATTTCATTCATATTTATCACTCAAAAACCATATAGATGATGTTACCAAATAGTACATAGTTTTAAAAATTCATTCTTTATTGAATTATTATATAGTAAAATAATACTATCTTATAACCATGACGACCTTCTGGGCTCCTCTTCTGCACATTTACCAACCACCCACACAAGACCTTAAAGTTTTAAAATCAATAGATCAAGAATGTTATAAACCTTTATTTAGCTTATTAGAGGAATATGATGATGTTAAATTTTGTTTAAATATCAGTGGTATTCTCATTGAGTTATTGTATGAGTATGGGCTATCAGATACCATGGATTTATTAAAAAATTTAGTAGCTGAAAGCAAAATTGAAATTGTTGGGACTGCTAAATTTCATCCCATTCTTCCATTAATTCCAAGAAAAGAAGTTCAATATCAAATTCAAATGAATGAAGAAATTAATAGGAGAGAATTTGGTCGATGGCAAAGAAAAGGATTTTTTCCCCCTGAAATGGCAATATCTGGAAGTGTTGCCAAATATATTCGTCAATTAGGCTATAAATGGGTCATAATGAGCGGGATTGCTTGTCCCGAGGAATGGTTATATGATAAGATTTATAGATCTCCCAATGGTCTTCAATTATTCTTTAGGGATGATATTCTTAGCAATAAAATTTCTTTCAAAGATATCTCAGCAAGAGAGTTTGTAAAAACACTAAAACAAATTTTCCAACCACAATCTGACTCTACTAAAAAAGATTACACAGAAATTGATCGATATATTATTACAGCTATGGACGGCGAGACTTTTGGCCACCATATCAAGAATTATGAAAGAACATTTTTAAAAAAGGTTTTAGATCTTATTAATGAGGAAAAGTTAATTAAAACTGTGTTTATTTCAGAATTAGATCAATACTTTCCATTTAGTAGTAAAAAAATCATCCCACGTGAATCAAGCTGGAGCACTACTTATGAAGATATTCAAGCAGGGATTTTTTATCCATTATGGAAACATCCAGAAAATAATATTCATAAATATTATTGGAAATTAATGAAAAGTCTCAACAATTTAATAAATTTAGCCGACAATTTAGATTTAACAACAGATTGGGTGATTGAGAATTATTATAACACCGCTAGATATTTTTATAATCGCGGAATTTATTCATGCCCTACGTGGTGGGCAAATCCTCAAAATGGAACATGGAGTCCTAATCTTATCTATAAGGGTATCGAATTACTTATGAGAGCAGCTCTGAATGCTCAAATGGCATTAGTCTACGCGGAAAATTCTGATCACAGTGATGGGTATTATGATTCTATTTCATTATACCACAGTTTACTTCTAATGGAGCTATCTAACATTTCAAAAAAAAATGTGAAAAAACCTAAGAAGAATAAAAATAAGTAATTTTAGATATTAGTTGAAATCAATTTGTTTAAAATATCATTCCATTTATCTAAATTACGTACAAACCATGCAACTGAATCAGTTTCTCCGGTTTCATTTTTAAATATTATCTTTAAAAGTGGTCTAAGGATTGATCTATGCATATGTGATTTTGGGTTTTTTATCTCTATAATAGATTTAACTGGAATTAATAACTCTTTTTTAGGTTTCCACATACCAAAGAATAATTCTTTTTCTGTAAGTAATAAGACACCATTTCCGCGAACTTTCCATACACCTCGAGATTTTTGTCCAAAAAAATTGACCATCTCATCGGTAATGAGGACATCTTCACTCTTATATTTTGTGTAGATTTCATTGATTCTTTTTTTAAAAATCTTCTTTAACATGATAAATCCTTATTGATACGGAATAATCTTAATGGGTAAAAATATAATCCAAAATTATTTAATCCCTAGTTTATATATTAAAGCAAATATTGATTTAAAAAACAAATTATCTTGAAATTAGAGTATCTAAATGTCTAAAGATAACGAAAAAACCGTTAAATACTGTGTATATTGTGGGGCTGATGTAGAACAGCATAAAACTTATTGCCCAAATTGTGGGAAATTAATTCTTAAACTTGGTCCAAGTGAAACTTCAAATGGCAAACGTATTATTCAAAAACCCACTCCCACGGAGAAAATAGAATTTTCACGAAAATGTTCTGGCTGTGGTTCAATTATTACTTCTACAATATTAGATCAATGTCCGATATGTAATACTCCCTTAGAACACATTTCTGAGATAAAAAAAACAGCTATCCAAAGAAAACCAGGATTGATATTTACAGATAAGAAATTAGAACCTGAACAGAAATTTATATTGAAAAAGGATGAATGGAATTTAAAAGAAGGTATAAATGTATTTGGAACTTGTATTTATATTTACATTATAGCATTTTTCCTTATATATTTCATATTAGTTTTTCAGGGGGAAGGTGATTCTATTGAACAAAATATACAGATGTTTATAATAAGTCAAATTCCTGAATTATTGATTTCAATATATCCTTTATATTACATAATATCTAAAAATCATAGCTATTTAAAACTAGGTTTTATCAAAGGTTCTAAAAAAATTCTTACAGGAATTTTAATAGGTGTGGTTGGTGCTTTTTGTTTATTATTGCTAAACTTTCTTTATAATATTTTTATTAACTATTTAGCAGAAACAGGTTTAGACTTATTTGATATGGAATCAGAGATCGCCACACAGAATCAAATTATTAAAGATGCAGATTTTATATGGGTTTACTTACTCACATTATTAATTGCTTTTGGTTCGGTATCATTAGAAATCGTATATAGAGGTGTTTTGCATAACACATTAAACCAGCGATTTCGTAATGGTACTTATACAATTCTTTCGGTAGCGTTGATCTATTCAATTTTCATGGTATTTATATTTCCTAATCCTGCCTATTTCTTATTAAATTTCATAGGATTTGTTCTATTAGGTATTCTTTGGGAATTATCTGATGGCAACATTTATAGTACCATCATTGCAAGCTTTTTATACAACATTGTCTTGATTGTCTTAATCTTTATTTAGTTCTAAGTTTTCATTACACCCTCAATATAAAATTTTAATAATAAGGAAAATCAATAATCTCTATAACTATTTCAATTAATTTTACACGATATAATATTATTAGATTGGAGTAAAAAGATTGAGTAAGTCGTTTTATAGAAATAAGGGATCTAAAGACAATATTGTTATATCTCTTGCAGGTGTTCATGGCATAGGTAAAACAACAGTCTTCGATCTTCTCAAAAAAATACTCAAAGATAATAATAAATTTAAATTTTTTCCTGAAAGATATGTAAAAAAACCACCTTTCCCATTTGGTTCTTCAGACAAACAGATTGGTTTTAGAAGTGAACTTCATTTCCTTCAACAACTCATTAAAAGAAATCAAAATATTATTAATTTTGATAACAGATATAATGGGCGAATAATCGTGTTGGATAGAACGCCTATATGTGTATTAATTTATTCAAAGAGTTTGAATCTTAAGGAAAAAGATTTTGCTCTTATTCTTGATACTTATAATTCCATCAAATGGAAAGAAAATTATATAATTCATTTAACTGCAAATCCAGATATTATTTTGAAAAGAATAATACAGAGAGGTTCACTTGATAAATTAAGAAGAGAATGGAATGAGGACGATAACAATTATTTACTCACAATTTTAGCTTATTATAAGCAATATTTGTCTACTAAAAACAATGTATTTACTATTGACACTAATGATTTATCCCCAATAGAAGTTGTCGATAAAATCAAGACAATAATAACTGATTTATCTGATTATTCTTTTGAAAAGATTGAACAATCTGCAACTACTCAAATGAATTTAGATAAATTCTTAAAATAGGATAAAGAAAAAATATATTAAAATAGTCTTTCTATTTATACTTAAATCGCATTATAATAATCTTAATCAATTTAAAATATTACTTATAGGAATAAGAAATGTCATCAATTGCTAGAGAAATCCAAGAGAAAATGATGTATCTTTTAAAAGAGGAAGAAAGTAAAACTGATTTAGAAAATTTGGCAGTTCTTGATAGGGTAGGTATGAAAGTGGCTAGTTCATCCTCTTCAGAACTGGATGCGGATGCAACTTCGGCCTCTAGTACGGCCTTAATCGATTTAGGTTTAAGATTAAATCAAGCAACCGATCATGGTGCTTTAACGGAAATAATATTACACAATTCTTCTGGATATAGTATATTAATGGCAATTAATGATGAATTTATCGTATTTGGTGGATTAAGAGCTGTACTTCGGATAGGTTTTTATCTAGGTTATTTAAGAGATTTAGCAAAAAAGTTAAATATTCTAATTTCGGGTGACCAAGAAACTGAAATGATGCTTTCTTTGGATACATCAAAAGTGAAAAAAAAAGAAATTCAAAAAATGGAAGAAGAGACTTCAATCCTTAAAAAACCTTCAGTTGAACAAGACAAAGCAGCCTTAGATGATTTATTAGGATTCTTGGATGATTGGGAAAAAGAAGGGGAAATATTCGAAGAACTTGAAGCTGGAGTCGAAAGTAATGTTGTTTCAATACCAAAATCCATTGGTCTAGGGATTGAACATGAACTGAAAGAATTAGGGGAAACTATTTCTCCACAGGCAGAAGAAACCTCTATTATTGAAGCTAAATCTCATTTTAAAATTTATGATGATGAAGTTCCCCCAATTCCTTTGGATGACTACACCCCAATGGAAATTGAAGAAGATTCAGTTACAAAAAAATCATCACCCGTAGATGTATCACCCACATATAAGGAATCTCCTCCTGTAGAGGAATTTCCCTCACCAGAAAAACTACCTTCGTTAGAAGATTTAGCACCACCTGATTTTGAAATTGAATCTTCTGCTTCTGAATATGATACTGAATTTGTACTAGAGGAAGAATCAGAAACATTAGGTTCAGTGCTTCGCGATCTTGGTTGGGACCAAGAGGATGATTAAAAATAATATTTAGTGTTTATTATCTAAATTATTTTTATTTTTAAATTAAAAAAGAAAAGAAATAGGCATAGAACTTTAGTAAGTTTTATTACTTAATATCTTCTATCTTTTGAAATTATTTTTACGTTTAAAGCTTCTGGTCCTTTTCCTTCTTTTGAATCCTTGATTTCGAATTCCACTTCATCTCCCATATCCAACTTGTGGAATCCTGACATTGCTATATTAGAGAAATGGACAAATATATCCTCTTGACCATCAACACTAATGAATCCATATCCTTTTTTTGCATCAAACCATTTAACAATTCCTTTTATTTTATCAGACATTTACGAATCTCCAATTTCAGTTATATAAAAACAATTAAAAATATTGCAAAAGCTTTAATTCTGTTTCTTATCTATAACGTAAATAAAATTATATAGGAAAAGAAATTTTACTTTTAAAATTTTTTTAAATATACCTTCTTTTCTTGGATAAAATCAATAAATAATAATTTACTAGACTTATGTGAATATGATTTTTGATAAAGTCCTGCAAATTTATCAGGAATATTATATCTGTGTTCATTGTCTTGGTAGAATGTTTTCCCTTTTAGCATCACAAACAACAAACGAAAAAAGAGGAAACTCTTTGTTACTTTCATTAACAATGGATAATCATGAAAAATTTTTATCGAATGACATTCTGGAGCAAAAAAAGGCAATATTTAATTTAAAATTATTAGCAGAAAACGCTAAATATCTACCCGCTCAAATTGTGTTAAAAAATGAGGGAATAGAATATACATTAAAGAATGAAAACCAACTGTGTCATTTATGTAATAATATCTTTTTAGAAATTGATCAGTATATAATAAAAAGTATAGAAGTGCTTAAAGGAATTGAAATTAATAACTTTCTTGTTGGAACAACTCCAGATTCTCAAATAATTAACCTGGAAGATCGATTTAAAACAAAATTTAACATTTTGGAAGCAGAATCTTTCAAAAGTCATTTCAATCGTGTTATTGGTAAAAGTTTAACAGATATACTTGAAAAACCTCCTGAATTTAATAATCCAGACGTTTTAATTATATATTCTATAGGTTTTAAGACTTTTACTATCAATTTAAAACTAAGATCTCTTTTTATATTTGGAAGATATAATAAATTAATAAGGGGAATCCCCCAAACTCATTGGTTTTGTAGAAATTGTATGGGAAAAGGATGTAATATATGTAATTTTACTGGAAAACAATATTTAGTAAGTATAGAAGAACTAATAAGTCCAGAATTTATTAAAGAATCTAAAGCAACGAACTCTAAGTTCCATGGTGCTGGAAGAGAGGATATAGATGTAAAAATGCTAGGTTTAGGAAGACCCTTCATTATCGAGTTAAAAAATCCTAAAATTCGTAAGTTAGATCTAACCAAAATAGAGAAAAATGTAAATAGAAATAACAAAAGGAAAGTTACAATTCGAAATCTAAGATATAGTAATAAGAAGGAAGTAATTAGACTTAAATCTGAAGCAAAAAACACTAAAAAAGTTTATAGATCTTTAGTAGAGTGCAAGATCAAGATATCTAAAAGTGAATTTGAAGAAAAATTGAGTAAATTGAAAACAACATTTGAAAATCAGGAAATCCATCAAAGAACACCCATTAGAGTTTCTCATCGTCGTGCAGATAAAATAAGAGGAAAAATTATTTATCATATACAAGGAAAACAAGTTAAATCCAATTTGTTTGAATTTAAAATTGAAACACAAGGGGGTACTTACATAAAAGAACTGATAAATGGAGACAATGGGAGAACTTCTCCCTCGTTTGCAGAAATCTTTAAAACACCCCTGACTTGCAAAGAATTAGATGTAATCGAAATATCTTTATAATTTTTGATATAAACCATTTAATTTATCTGAAATCAAAAAATAAATAAACAATTATTCATAATTCTACTAAATCAGTTGATTATAATATACAATTAAGATCTTTATTACAATTACAAAACATCGAGGATTGAGCATAATTACAAAACATAGAGGGTATAGGACGAAAACAAGACATAAACACAGAAAGAATGTCCGTAAGCGGGGAATCGGAAGTATTGAAAAATATTTAATCGATTATGAAGTAAATGACAAAGTTGATATAATAACTGATTCCTCTCAACACAAGCGAGGTATGCCTCACAGTCGTTACCATGGTAGGACTGGTACGATCATTGGTAAAAGAGGACGCTGTTATATAGTTGAAGTAAAATTAGGAAATTCAACTAAAACTCTTATAATTGGTACAGAACACCTAAGATTAAATCCTGTTTCTGTAAAATAAAATAGATAATAATATTGGTATAACAATGTCAGGACGAAAAATGGACGAAAAAACCGTATCCATTCCAGAAGTAAAAGAAATTATGGATTATGTAAAGGAACAAATGGAAGAAATTGATTCTGAAGAAGGAATGTCTCATTTTCAAGAAATAACTTATAATTATGTGAACAAATTTGCTAAAATAGATGTTAAAAAGGCGAAAAAAGTTAAGGAATTTCTTATGGAGAAGTATGATTTTGAAGAAATTTATGCAATAAATATAATTAATATTTGGCCAAGAACTGTGCCTGAATTAAGAATTATTCTTGAAAAATCCTTTACAGGAAAAACATTAAACGACGAACAGTTGGAAGTGATTTTAGAAGAACTAGAAGAATTAGAAAGTTCTTAATTAAGATCGAAGAATTTATAAATCTATATTGTTTTAAATTCTAATGAACTACCCCAATTCATTAAGTAGTTTATAAAAAATTAATTTTTGAGATGGCTAACGGAAAAGTAAATATTAAATTTATTGGTAATAATGGAAAGAAGAGATCGATACAGAGGTCCTCCTCGCAGAAGAAGTTATCAAAGTGGTCCCAAAAAGAAAAAACAATTTATAAAAAAGTTTCGGGAAATAGTAATCTTAGATCTTCTTATGCATGGTCATCCAGAGGAAGATAGACCAAGTTGGGCAAAAACACCGATAGCTCAAGTTCTTACTTTTCCGGATTTCGTTCTTTACGAAGTTAAAATGAATAAAAACTCTGATATTAAGGTCCAAGAGCAAAAAACTTATGAAGAGTTTATAAATGAAAATAAATTAGGAGATGTCTTAAAGAAGGTTGATTTTGATGATTTAACCAATACATCGAAAGCATTAATTCAGCCAGTTCTTGAAAAAGAGGTATTAAAATACGAGGAAGAATTTATAAATTTCTTTAATAACTCCACTTCAATTACTCCAAGAATGCACGCTTTAAAATTATTACCCGGAATTGGTCAAAAACATATGTGGGAAATCCTTGAGGCAAGAGAAAGACAAAAGTTTGTAACCTTTCAAGATATCATAGATAGGACAAGTATTTCTAATCCCGCTAAATTAATCGCTCAAAGAATTATAAAGGAACTCCAAAGAGACGTGAAATACTACCTTTTTAGTAAAACTCAAAAATATGAATAAAAAATATGAATTATAAAGATGTCGAACTGATCCTCAATCAATTGGATTTCAAGCCAAAAAAACATCTAGGTCAAAATTTTTTAACAAGTCGAAATATAATTGATAAAATTATAAAAGTATCTGATATTTCAAGAGAAGATACTATATTAGAAGTTGGACCAGGAATAGGTGCTTTAACAAAACCACTAATAGAAAAAGCAAAGAAAGTATATGCAGTTGAAATTGATCCAATATTAAGTGAATATCTTTCAGAAAAATTCTCTGTACACGATAATATTGAAATAATCAATGATGACATTTTGAGAATTGATATTCCATCACACAATAAGGTTGTGTCAAATCTACCTTACAAGATAACTGGACCTATTTTAGAAAAATTATTTTTCAAGGCTACAGCTCCTCAAGGAATATTAACTATCGAAAAAAGTATTGCTAACCGATTTTTTTTGTCAGGAAATTATAAGGATTTTTCGAGAATAAGCATCGGTTTAAATGCTTTTATGAATCCAGTTGTAAAATATTCTATTCCACGAAATAGTTTCTATCCTATTCCAAAAATTGATCTGGCTCTTGTTAAAATCATCCCCAAAGAAAATTTAAATCAAATGCTTTTGAATGAAGAATCAGTTCAATACTTTTTAGGATTTATAGCTGGAATCATGCCATACAAAAATAAAAACCTCGTAAATGCTCTATATCTATCTTTTAAGGTTACTCGTGATTCTTACTATACAAAAGAGAAAATATTGAACATTCTACAGAAAGAAAATTTTGAAAATAAAAAATTATTTAATTATGAAATTGAAAAATTTATTGAACTAAGTAGAATTTTCCATTCCTAAGCTAAAACTACTGAGGTTTTGATAACAATTAATTCTATACCCGATCCTTTAATTGAATGTGAATTTGAAAATATATATCGTCCGTCTGATGATTCATATCTATTGCTTGATTATTTTCGGAGAAGAATAACTGGTGATTCATTTGATGGAATTTTATTTGAAGAAATTGAGTATATATTAGATATGGGTACTGGTACAGGTATTGTCGCTATTTTTTTTCAAATTCTTAAATCTCTCGAACCAAAATTCAATCCTAAAATTTATGCATCTGATATATTAGAAGAATCATTAATTTGTGCTAGAAAAAATGAAATTCTTAATAACTTTGAGAACAAAATTGTATTCTTTCAATCTGATCTATTTAAATCTTTTCCAGAATCTTTAAGAACTAAATTTAATATCATCATTTTTAATCCCCCATATTTACCTTCTTCACCATTTATAAAAGAATCTCTAAATAAAAAAGACTTTAATCATAGTTGGGATGGAGGTTATAAAGGAATCGAAGTATTAATTGATTTTATTAAGGAACTCAAGGAATTCATAAATTATAATAAAGCTCATTATATCTACTTTATTAGTTCAAGTAATTCAAACTTAGTTGAGTTAGTAAAACAGATAGATGATCTTGGATATAGGAATGAACAATTAGAAAAAATACATTTATTCTTCGAAGATATTATTTTAAACAGACTTCAATTCGTCAAATGCTAAAAAGGTCTTCTATTTCTTCTTTTTTCTAACAGTGAAATACCATCCATCTGCAGAATTCTTGTTAAATTATTCAATAAAAGATCAACTTCATTTGGTTTAAACACAGAACGTTTATGTGCCTCAATTTGAGGAATAGGTAATCCGTAATATTCATTTAAACTCGATATTGGTTGTAAAATTGAAGATATTAATTCTGCTTTCTTAGAAGCTTTTTCAATAGAATCTTTTTCATCCATAAAAAATTCAATTCTACATGGTGTATCATATTTAGTTGTTTTAAGATAAAATGCATAAAATGATAATGGGAAATAATATGGAATTTCTTTCTTTATTCCTGTGTCTCTTATTTTATCGATCTCTCTTTTACAAATAAAAATGCAGCTTCTTTCAGATTTGCTAAGAATTCTATTAAACAAATCGATGTCAGAGAAAAAACCAATTATTTCTCTATAATTTACTTTTACAAAATCACTCAATTTCGAATAGCTTGGTTTTAATAACTGAATTGAGTCACATAAGAGATTTGATAAGGCAGATGTTCTTGTATCCTTTATTGAACCGATTAGAATAATGCTTTTTTCTTTACAATTTGAATATAATTTATGATATTCTTTTAATAAAATATCATATTTTATTGATATCTCAGGATCCTTAGAAAATAATAAATTTATTGGCATAATAACTATAGAACCATCAATAATTATGAGATCGATATCATCAGACTTTTTAATTAATTTATTAAGTAAGTTGATTTCTATGTATTTCATGTCCATAGCGACCTTTATATCAACAGTGTTCTCATCTCGATTAAAAAAGTTACCCTGAACAAAATAATTATTAAAACCGCTTAAATCTGGGAAATATTCAATGTTAGCAATATGGTTTTCTTTGAAGTAGTATTTTACAGCAATTCCTTTTAAAAATGAGAAATCAACATTCATAAATTTTTTTGTTACTGAACTTCCATCTACGCTTACAACGTTTAAACCTCTTAAATTTGAAGATAATAATGGTTTCTTTAGAAATTTTTCTTTAATATAAAATCTTGGATATTTTATAAATTGTGAAAAATCTAACTCGTCAATATTTTTCAATATAGTTCTTGAAAATGTTTTCTTTAATTTTTCAAGCTCAAAATATTCTTTAGCAATAATCTTTAGGTCTTTTAACAAAATTTCTTCTTTCGTTAACCCCGTACTAATCTTTAATGCACTTTTTCTATCAGAACGTGTTAATTCATCATTATTTGGTCTAAAGGGCTTTTCTCTAATTGTCATTAAAAGAACAAAAAATAGAGATAATAATAATAATAATGAGATATTTAATTTTTTGATTTTTTAAGGTTAAATGAAAAAAATATTTACAATAAAATGGCAATACAATTAGGAGAAAATCCTTGGATTTTAATAGGGTTAATTTTTCTGGAGATACTCTTCATTATAATACCTGCTTATATTTCTAGTAAAATTGAGAAAAAATCCTTCAAAATTCTAATATTTGAAATGGGATTTCAGAAAAATGAGGACATATTAGTAAAAATTATCGCGGGTTTAAGTATCGGGGTTATGTTCTTCTTCTTTGGTAATTTCATTCTAATTTTTTTCCAATATATAATAATAGAAAATTTGCTTGGTGAAAAACTTATTGCTGAGGGACAAGAAGGAGTAATTAATACCCTCCCTATCCAACCTGATTTAATCCAAATAATCATCCTTGTAATACTACAAATAATTATAATCGGACCGTGTGAGGAAGCATTTTTTAGAGGTTTCATCATAAAAAAACTAAATATTAAAGTGAAAGTTATTTATTCTGCTATGATTTCATCGATCTTCTTTTCTCTATATCACGTTCCTCCCTTCTTAGTCCCTTTAACTACGATAATTACCTATTTTGGCTATTATTTTGTATTTGGTATCTTATTAGCTTCTATATTTATTTTTTTTGACTATTCATTAATCCCGTGTTCAATATCCCATTCTTGTCTTAATGTCCTTTTATTATTATTATAATTTTTGCCAAGTGCGAAATATTAAATTTAAATTAAACAAAGATTAATTAATATTAGGTATATTAAAATCATAAGGTTTAAATAGAACATCTAAAATAGTATTATTTTTAAAAGCTAAGAAGGATTCCCGAAGCAAAGAAAAAGTTGAGGAGAATGACAGAATACGATTATACGTTTAAAATAATGATGTTGGGTGATGCTTCAGTAGGAAAAACATCACTCACTCTAAGATATATCTCGGGATACTTCATGCAAGATTTAAAACTAACATTAGGCGTTGATTTCTATTCTAAAACAACCATTTTTAACAGAAAGAAAGTTAAGTTACAAATTTGGGACTTTGGCGGTGAAGAACGCTTCAGATTTCTACTTTCTCAATATAGCAAAGGTGCAAATGGTGCATTCTTTCTTTATGATATTACAAATCCAATGAGTTTGGAACATTTGCCAGATTGGACCCAAATAGTTAGAGAAAATGCGGGAGATATTCCTATAATGTTAATTGGATCAAAAAAAGATTTAGACGAATTTCGTGCTATTCCAAGGGAAGATGGAATATTAGCGGCTAAAAAGTATAACCTTGCTTCTTTTGTTGAATTATCTTCGAAAACGGGAGAAAATGTCGAAAAGGCATTTGATGTCATGACTGAAATTCTTTTTGAAGACTATTAGATACTTTCCATTTATTTTATAATTGTCTTAGATAATTTTTTATTTGTCATTTGTTATGTAATGTTCAAAACTTACTATACTAAATCTGTGAAAATTATGTTTAATCGAGCATTTAGAAACTTCTTAGCTAAGAAACCTTCAAAACTAGAATTGTATCCCTATTTATACTCAATTGCTTTTAGAGAATTAGGAAAATTTAAAGAAGAAATTAAAACTGAACCAATTAAATGTAATAATTGTGGTGCTATCTTCACTGATACTGATTTAATTCAAGTAGATTCTCAAAAGGGTTCTTTTTATGTATGTGAATTCTGCGGGACAATAAATACAAT
>JAHQWY010000026.1 GCA_029856445.1 Promethearchaeia archaeon | reverse complement strand
ACAACATTCTGGAACTTTTCTTTATTTCCTTCAAGAATGATAACAGTAAGTTCTTGAGATAGTTCCTCCATTAATCCATTAAACCTCATAATTTTCTGTTTCAACTTTTCAATTCTAATATCATTAAAATTCATCATTTTCTTCTCTTAATTCTTTCTTTATATACAAGTTTCATTATATCTCATTAAGGTGACTTAAGTATTATTTTTTTGTTTAAAAAGACTGAACAGTACTAGTATTACAAACCCTTATATCATCTAACAATGAATTTATTGGAGTATATTACCCTCCTTAAGAATTTACTTCATACCATCAGCATACTTGCGAAAAATTCAATAGAACCAGAATTTAAGGAGAAGATACTCCCGATTATGAATAGAATCATAAGTGATATATTAGAATTCTTAACAATATGTAAGAAGAATTACTATACTATTCCCGAAAACGAAAGAGGGGAAATTCAACATAGGCTTTATTTCCACCAAAAACAGTTAAATGAACTAGTAGAACGTTTATCTATTGTTAAAGAATGCTCTAAGTGTAAAGGAACATTTCCTGCAACCACGAAATATTTCTATAATGATGTATCCGCAAAAGAAGTGCTACGTCCAGAATGTAAGGAATGCCATAGTAACTCAAAGAAAGAGTTTTACAGAAAAAATAAATAATTCATTAGAATTTGTGAACTTCTTCTAAATACCAATTTTTATTATTTATTAATTGAAAAAAAGGAAGAAAATGATTCTAAAATTTTGATATTTATGGCCAGATTTCTTTTCCATTTTGAAAATTTACAGTGAACATCTTAAATGGATCATCTGCTATCTCAACATTCGGAATTTTTTTGCCAGATAATGTATCAAATCCATCTGGTACATAAAGAACAAAATCTAGAGGTTTAGTTTTACCTTTTTCCACATCAGATATATATCTACTAATAGTTCCTGGTTTCGGATTGAATGGTAATCCACCAGTATATTGACCTCCATTCAGATGTATATCAGCATAAAACAAAATATTACCATAAAGGCTGGGATAAGTTATTGAAAATGGATATTGTTGACCATATAACATGGAAGCTCTTTGAAAAAATTGGGCAAACTTAAGACTTGGCCATTTTCCTTTCCCACATATTAGACCTGGTACAAAAGGATCAGGAATTTCCATGTTCAATTGAGAAATGATAAGGGCTACATTACATGCTGTGGCGAGAAGAAGCTCCTTTAAAACATCGTGTTTCCCAGGATTATACTGTTTGTTGCTGATTTTAAACATTTTACTTGCCATTTTAAAGTTTGCTTTCAGAAAACCTAATTCTCCTTGAGTCATTGAAAATACCATGTCAGCGGCGGCATAAATATAAACGCTCAACGCCCCTTTTTTACCATATTCTTCATAAGAGACTACACCATCTCCATCCTCATCATAATTCCGGAGAAATTCATCTTTAATCTTGCTTCCTTCCATTTCATCCACAGCTGATAAGTAATTAAAAGCTGTTCGTTGTAGATCCCAAAGTACACTAACCATGTCATAATAAAGAGTTTCAGTTTTTATATCTGAAAAATTCCCATTTTGCACTGAACCTAGATGTCCATTAAGGGATATTATAGGTGAATCGGTTAAGGCATCATACCCATTAACATAATATCTTATTTGTCCTAAACCTCTCTTTTCAGCCCTTTCAAAACAATAATCCCTAGCCAGCGGACAATCATATCCTGCATTGGTTATTATATTTTTTCCATCCCAGGAGGGTATTGGTACTTTTTGAGGGAAACCACCCGCAGTTCCACCATCTAATTTAACTTCAAGAGACTCTTTAAGAGGAACATTGCAAAACATATATCGAGCTGATAAAGTGTCAGTAGCAACCGGATCTAAACCCGCAAAAACCATCCCCTCTGCTGCTTTTACTCCATTACCTTGATGTTCATTATTAATACCTTCAATAGCATCAACTACATGAATCATAAAAACATCCTGATTAGAGGTTGCTTTTATAATATCAATCATAGTTGCTATTATACCACCAGTCTTCTTTACAATATAATTTCCATCAGCATCTCTTTTAGGGACCAAATTTTCAAAATCCATATCAGGTACCCAAACCTGGTGCGGAATACCTGCTTTCATACCAACAATAGTAGTATCATGAGGGGCAGCATAATCCCATTTATAATTACCCTCACTGGAATATTGCATTGGATAAAGACCTATGCCCAGATTTTTTATTACATTTGTGAATAGGGTAATCGCGTGAACTTTGTATTTAGGAACGTTAATCAATATACTCCCAGGATATGCTTTTAGATCTTCAGGATCATCAGGACTTCCACCGACTATAACCTTATGTAGACAAATAGAATTATAATTAACGCCATCTGGGATCTCGCAGGTCCTACCTTTATTAGGATCATCATATATCCGGTTCAAGTCATATACCATTAATTTATCAGAGACGTGTCCAGGTGGAATATAAGTTCCCATAATACTTTCTTCATAACCTCTAAAGGGATCTTCATTCTCACCTTCTTTCAATGATTCAGCTAGATATTTGCGAACAAAATAAAATCCCCAACCTCCATGAAAGTCTCCTGATCTACCCTCAATTACAGCTTCAGTTGTAATTTCTTTATTTTCAGAATTATTTCTTGAATAGAGAGTCGCTGCTAGGGTGGTTGCAGTTGCAGCTTCACCTATCGACATTTTGTAGTAACTTATTCCTAACTTGTCGTGAAACCATCTCATTAATGCTGCAATGAATGCCCATTCCGTACAGGCTAAATGACCTAGTCCAGGTCCATGAGTTAGTGGATCTATATTCATTGGATTAACCAGATTGGGTTTGAACAAAAGTTTCTGACCCTCTTCTAATCTTTCCTTAATCTGAAGGCTAAAAGATGTTTCTTGCTCTATGAAGGCTAAAGCATAATCGATAATGTTGTAGGTATAATCGATTTTTGCTTTAATTTGATCCCAACTCTCTTGATCAGAATCATTAATGACCTTCTGAAGTAATTCACTTATTCCAGCATATGACTTGTTGACATCCATCCTCACAACACCAACAGGGGAACCAGTAGAATCGCTTTCTTTTTTTCCCAAAGGAGAATCAAATGTCATTATTTTTTGATTATTCTTCATTTTTTTATAATATTTTTTGTTAATGTATTTTCGATATAACATCAAAATTATTTTGATATTTTTTAAATTTTATTTAAGAACAAGTTTGTTTGGTAGCGAAATCTTGAAAAACTATTCCGTAAGATTTGGCAATCACAAAACTTTTTTTAAAGAGAATTTAGTATATTATTAGATAAAGAACAAGGGTTATTATTAATTAACGCACACTTGTTATCAAAAGGTTTTTTCATATGCCAGAAAGTAGCACAATTTTGTATGATTTAAATAAAGTGTTTATACCTTGTCGGACAGTATTAGAAATGGAAGCTTTAACATCTCTATTTCTAGAATACTATAATTATGATGACATTAAAGAGTTACCACAAAGTCAACCTTCAAGCCAAAAACTCATCGAGAAGTTTCATGTAATAGAATGTGAGCCTCTTGAACATATTATTGAGTATTTTATTGATGTGATTGTAAGTAAGTTAAAACCTATTGTTATGTATGAACGTGATCACCATGACAGGTTTAGAAGGGGTAATGTAGTTGCTTATACTAAAACAAGGCTATGTCTTTATTTTGCTTTACATCGTTTAAAATTAAAATTCTTAGTTATTAAGCACTTTATGGACAAATTTAAACAGAACAATTTTAAATTAGATCTTGCTGAAGACCAAAGTAATATGGGGTCACATACATTTCTTGCAGCTTTTTATGAAGATTATTATAAAAAAAATAAGATGAATCTAAAATTAATGCTATCTTCAAAGAGAATGTCAGAGAGAGTAAGTAAATTAATGGATACTTCTGATACTATTACTAATGAAGATATTATTAATGCCATTACGTTTAAGAAATTTTTAGATGATAAAAATAGAATAAAATTCATCATGAAGGAAATTAAGGCGTCACTTTTCGTCTGTCGGATGATGTTTGCCCAAATGGATGTATATAATCCATTTACGATTGCGGGAGAGACTATGCTTGATGCGGAAGAGATAATGATAAGCCAAGATTTTATCCCGGAATTGATCCCGGCAATATCTCGTTGTTATGTGAGTGAAAGTATGACCCCAATTGAAGATTGCTTCGTAGCTTATGAATTTTTGATGAAGCGAGTTTTGGAAGGAATAAATTACGCTGTAGAAATTGCATCAGGAGGTCAGATTCAGCTCGATTTAGAGGATACCATATATAACACAGGGAATATTTTTGAAATTTAATCAATAACTCTTCCTAATTCTCAGGTTTTACATAAAAGTAGTATTCTTGTTTTATAAAACCATAAATTTAATCCACAATTTCAGAAATTAATGCAATTTCGAATATTTAAGATAGATGAGAACCGCTTTACCAGCGATTACCATCAAATGTTAACTATCATCATCTTAAATAGTTTAGGCTTCTTCTTCTTAGGTTTTTGGATTAGTATTGTAGCCCGTGTAGATATGGGTGCTAGAAACTTCCAAATAGGATTAGTTGTTGTGTCTAACGTTGTAGGTCGTATGATAAGCGGATTTTATATAGGATTTATAGCTGATCGTATAAAATCAAGAACCTCCCTTGTATTATTCGGATCATTTGGTAGAGGGATAGCTTATTTTATTATCTATGCTTCATTTATTACTAACCATATTTTACTTTTAGGGATTGGATATTTCATTTTAGGGCATATGGCAGGTATTTTTTGGGTTCCTTTTAATATGTTTGTCGCTGAAAAATCAAGTAAGGATCACCGCTCTCAAGCGTATGGAATGAGAGATTCTATAAACGCCATAGGACAAATTATAGGAGGAGTATTTGGATTTACTCTTTTAATGACTGCAGGTGCATTCACAGATAATCCTATAATCGTTTATAGTGCCATTCCAATATACGGGATCGCTAACTTTTATGCGGGAATATTATTTCATCGTAAGGTAGATGAAACTATTAAGTTTTATAACATAAAAAATGATGAAATAAACAATATATCAAATGATTTCCCTGATAAAGATAGGTTTTTTAAATCCACATCAATGATTATTGGCGCCATCTTTTTGATTTCTCTCCTCTTTATGGGGAGTATCAATGCAAACATTGCTAGACCTTATTTAAACATTTACGTAATAGAAAATATAGAAAGTAATATTAGCCTAGTTGTTTGGGCATATCTACCAACAGGTTTATTAGCTACTCTTCTTGCCCCAAAATTAGGTATGTTAGTCGATAAACTTCACCCCTTAGTTGGAATAATGATAACAAGTTCATTAGGTGCTTTAATGACCTGGTTTTTAATTAATGCTACTAGTGTCTGGACTTTTTCGGTTCTCTTGTTGTTTGATATGGCAATTGGGATGTCTGGTGGTTTAATTTTCCAAAATTTGTATAGTAGATTTTCTACTGAACATAGGGGAAAGATTTTCGGAGTTGGAGATTTTTTCGCATTTCTAGGAGCCGTCATTGGACCACTTTTGGGAGGTTTAGTTATGGATCTTATTAGCCCTCAATTTCCATTTATAATATCCATATTCGTTGAGCTATCCTTGATTCCGTTATATCTAGCAGCGGTATATCTATTACTCCCTCATATGGAAGAATCTTATGAAATAAATAAGAAATAGAAAAAATAGTAATAAAATTCTTAGTTGTTTTTAATACTCATCAGGAAATTTAATAAATAAGAATTTAAAGTAAAACATTTAAGGGAAGAATATCTCTTTTACAGCCGCCCCAAGTGAAGGTGGATTATTCAAATCTAGCATTTCGCTAGTCTTAATTGATTTTAGTAGGGAATCCCAAATTTTTGACTTTTTTTTTATGACCTCAGCAAATTTGTTTAGCTTCTTAAGAGCGGGATATGACTGTCCTTTTATAACATAGCATGCTAAAAATGTTTCAACTGGATTTATCAAGATGGTATTTTCACCAATTCGAATGCGATCAATTGATTTAGAAAAAATCTCGTCGCTAAATGTATTGAAGGCAGACATAAATGAGCTGAAAAGATCGCTGTGATCCCAGTTCGTCACAAATATATGATTAAAATAAGTAGTTCCACTATTATCCATAATAAGTAGTAATATTGGTTCTTCGTCAACTAATTCAGGAGATTCTACAGCACGTCTTCCCTGGATACGTTCTAAAACTCCATCAGTTGATGCTAATTTAATTCGTTCGGATATAGGAGCTTCTTCTTTTTTAACCTTATCCCAGACTTCTAATTGGTCTAGCACTTTATCATGCTCATGAGAAATTTTTTGAGCTATAAGTTGAAGCCCATGCTTTTCAGCAAGCTGCTGGGCTAATGTGAGTAATTGTTCAGCTTTTTCTATATCCATCTGAATTAACGCTAATTTAGCTTGTAAAAGTTTCGTTTCCGCTATATACCTATAAGAATGTTGTTCTTCGGAAATCTTTAATAATCGAGTGATAACAGGTTTAATTTCTTCTAATACTTCTACATCATTTGTCATTCTTAGCTCTATTAGAAGAAGATCACATAACTCAATAAGTGCAAATATAGTTAACTCGTAATACATTATGGGTTCTTTTATAACCTGATTTAATAAATTCTCTGCTTCAATACGACTACGAGAACGATAACTTGTTTTTAAAATATAAGCTTCCCCAACTTGACATAGTTGTTTTACCCATATACTATGTGAATCCACTGTAAATTCTTTTAGTCTTTGTAAATACATCTTAGCTTGGTCTACAGCCTTCAGATCAACATTTACTCTGATTAGATGAAAAATTGAATTTAAAATATTGCTAAAAAATTCATTATCTTCGGAAAGTTTTAGACTACGCTTAAGATATTCTAAAGCGTTCTCTAACTTACCTTGGTTCCAAAAAATTTGTCCAATCCGCCATAGACAATGTCCAATTTCATATTTAAAATCAATCTCCTTAGAGAAAGATAATCCCTGTTCGCAATATTTCATAGCTTTATTCAACTCACCTTTAATTCTGAATATTTCTCCAATACGTAATAAAGTCTCAATTTTATCTTTGCTCTGAATTTCTTTATACGCCAAGCTTTGCATGGCATAATCTAAAGCTTGGTCTAAATCACCTTTTAATCTAGAAATATTTGAAATCAGTGAAAGATTACCAGCAATTAGTGGTTTATTAGCAATTTTCTCTGCTATTTCTAAACTTTTCATTGCATAGTCCAAAGCTTTATCTAAATCTCCTAAGCTTTGGCTAATGCCACTACATCCAAGAAGAGAAATAACTGTTTCATGTTTATCACCAAGTTTCTTAGATAACGCCAATCTTTCTATGTAATATTCTAAACCATTCTCTAATTCTCCATAAAATGCATAGTTTAATCCTTTTATTAAAAGATATTTTAATTTCATTTTATAATATTCATTACTTGTTGTTTCTGGAAGTGTTTGGAATATTTTATCTGCTTTATCAAAAGTGAGATGCATATCCTCAATATTCTCAATAAGATAGAACCCTGTCATTTTTATATAAAGAGCATCAAAACTGAGCTGATTATTTCCTATTTTTTGACTATTTTGATATGCTTCTTCAGCATTATTAAGGACATCTCTTGGTTGACCAAGATAAGAAAAAATTTCTGCTTTCAAAATTTTGTATGATATTTGGTCCTCAAGAGTGAGATCTTTTTGTTTTTCAATTCTCGCTATAAGTTCAAGGGCTTCCTTATATCTTCCTTCGTTCTTGAGTTGTTCTGCATGTATTAAATCGTCTAAATTTGTGTTAAGTATTTTTTATCAGCCTCAAAAGAATTTGGATTATAAAATATTATTTTTATATAAGCTGATGCATAATATAACATGATTGTTTTTATTTTTTATTTAAGGGAGAGATCGATATGAACGTGCATAATGATGTATATCGCAGGTTGCAACAACATCTCGATACATGGCCTGTTGGGTTCCCTTCAACAGAAGAAGGTTGGGAATTAGATATATTAGAAGAAATCTATACGCCCGAGGAAGCAGAATTTGTTTTAAAATTACCATATATAACAAATACACCGTTAAATTATCTCCCTTTAAAGGAGATTTATTCACTTGTAAAGATATTAGGAATTAATCAAGACCAAACTAAAAAAATGCTAGAGACTTTGAGCAAAAAAGGTATTCTTAGATACTATAAAGATCCAAAAACAGGGAAAGAATTTTACCGAAATCTACCTTTTAATGAATATGGTAATGGATTTATAATTCGAAAAAAACCTACTAAAAAATTTCTCGAAGCTTGGGAGCAGTATGGAAAAATTTGGATTAAGTCATATATGGGATTTGGTGTACCCCAGTATCGTACTATTCCGATAAACACAGCTATTAGTTACGACAATGAGATTATACCATATGATGATATTTATAAACTTATTGACATGATTGGTCCACCTTATGCTGTGGCATGGTGCCCATGTTCATTAGCTAAACAACAGATGGGAGAAATATGTAAACACAAGTTGCGCGAGAGATGTTTAATATTTAATCAACAGGTTATAGATTTAGGGTTTGCTAGAGAAATTACCAAAAAAGAACTATATGCACTTTTAAAAAAAGGAGAACAAGAAGGTCTTGTCCTGCAACCAGGAAATATAAAACAAGGGAGAAATATTTGTATGTGTTGCAGTTGCTGTTGTGGTATACTCTCACAAGCGAAAAAACTTTCAAAACCAGTTCAACTATTTGCTACAAATTATTATGCGGAAGTAAATTCTACTGTATGTGAAGGAAACGGTATTTGTGTTGACCGTTGTCCTATGAACGCAATAAGTGTCAATGGTGTCTCAATTATCAACAGAGATAAGTGTATTGGTTGCGGTTTATGCATACCCACATGTCCTTCGAATGCTATTCATCTCAAAAATAAAGAAGATGTTATTATACCTCCTGAAGACTGGGCAGATAATCATGCGAAAGTCATGAAAAGAAGGAGAGAAATTGGTCAATTAGAAAATAATACATAATTTTTTTATTTCAAAAAATACTAGTAATTCATTAAAGAGCTTTTTCTTTTAATGATATAAATTTATGAATTATAGATTTTCTAAATTAAATAATAAGAAAAATAGTAAAAAAATTCTTAAATGTTTCTAATATTCATCAGGCAGTTCCTTGAGCTCAGCAAGAGAAAATACTGGACCATCAGTACAAATAAATTTGTTTCCGATATTACAGCGCCCACATTTTCCTATACCACACTTCATTCTTGCCTCGAGTGAGTTGAGTATTGCCTCTGGCCCCCAATTTAGTTCTTCCATGACTGCAATAGTAGTTTTAATCATTATTGGTGGTCCACAGACTACTGCGATTGCGTTATCAGGACTTGGTGCAACCTTTTTAACAATAGGAGCAACAAAACCTACTTCTTCAGTCCATCCCTCTGCTTCGCGATCAATGGTCAAAACGACTTTAATATCGTCTCTTTTTTTCCACTCATCTAAAACGTCTTTGTATAGAACTTCTCCAGGATCACGATTTCCATAAATAACCGTAATATCTCCATAATCTTTTCTATGCTTCTCATCGAGTAAATATAATACCAGTGATCGTAATGTCGAGAAAGCAAATCCTCCACCAATCACCACGATATTCTTTCCTTTCATCTCTTCGATAGGCCATCCGTTTCCACATGGACCTCTTACTCCTACAATATCTCCTAATTCACTAGCATGGAACGCTGAAGTTACAGTTCCCATCTTCTTTATCGTGAATTTGATTGTTCCTTCTTCTGTTGGCGAAGATGCAATCCCGATTGGGCATTCTCCCTTTCCTATTATGCTAATCTCCGCGAACTGACCTGGAATATAATCAAATTTTTTGTAATCTTCTTCATTCTTAAATTCCAATTCGACAGTTTTTATATCATTAACTTTGTTTTCAGTAACTATCGATTTAACTCTTGTCAAATAAGGAATATACGGATTAGACAACTGCTTTCTCCTCCTTCTCTTCTTTACCTATTTTTTCAATTTTTGCTAAATGATCTCGAAGATCGTTATTTGCTGGACAAACCATAATACACCTTCCACATCCAACACAACCAAGTAAATCATAATTTGCGGGATAATAACTAAATTTGTGCATTATCCTATTACGACAACGTTGGATTTTTGTATCGCGAGGGTTGTGGCCACTCGTTTCAAGAGTATATAAACACGATTGGCACGTATCCCAGATTCTAACTCTTCTTCCTTTATTATTGTATTGATCTGTCTCATCTATAACATCAAAACAAGTACATGTTGGACATAGATAACTACAGGAACCACATCCAATACATACTTCGCTAATTTCGTCCCATACAGGATGATCAAAAGACTTTTCTAAGTTTTTTACGATTGTATCTACATCAATCTGTGTAACAAATGATTCTTCAGCTTTTTTAGCCAATTCTTCAGATTTTTTCACATCCTTGTCAGCGGCATCAGAAAGCCATGATAATTTTTTAACAATTTCCTTCCCCTTATCACTAATAGCTTCTACTAAATAAGTCTCCCCTAAATCTGTTAAAAACACGTCCATATTTTCCTTGTTAAAAGGATGTCCCCCTACAGACGTACAAAAACATGTCGATCTTGGAGTATTACATCCAATTCCGATAAGCGTCGTATTTTCCTTCTTCTTTAAATAGATTTCATCTTTCCAGTTTCCATGAAATGAGAAAAAATTAGCAAAAAGTTCATAACTATATGCATCACATGGTCGGATTCCAAAAATCATGAATTTTTCGTCTAAATCTTGTCTATCAGTTATTTCAACGTCTTTATCATCTAACTTATATTCAAATAAGACTTCCATTTGAGGAAACAAAATTGATTTTGGTGGAATCCTAGAGTTTAAGTAATCAAGCACGATATCATCAGGGTTTTCAATCCTTTCAAAAACTATATTTCCTTTTTGCTTGATTGGAGCATAAAATTTATACTCACTCGAGAATTCATTATATAGTTTCCCAATATCTTCTTTCTTTAATATTTTTTGTTCCATTTTTTAGTTCACCTCTTTAATCTTCCTCCAACATAAATTCTTCTGCATCTTCCATTTTGAAATTCATCATAGGAGGAAGTGTTTTAGCATTCAGACCTGATGTATAATTAAACCTGGTTTTTACAATTTTCTCCAACTTCCTTGTGATAAAATTTAGATCAATTCCAACAGGGCATACTGAAGAACATGCTCCACATGCGACACATCTACCTGCTAAATGCATTGACCTAATTAGATGAAATGTAAAAATATCTGTATATTCAGTAGTTTTATTAAACCATATTGGTTTGTTTTGATCTACGAAACAAAGATTACAATAACAAGCTGGACACGCTTGACGACAAGAATAACATAACGTACACACTTCTAACTCTTTTTTAATATAATCCCATTTTTCCTCAGTAGATTTTGCTTCAAACTCATCTATATCTGCAAATTCATCATTAATGGATTCCAACTGCTGGCACTCTCCTAAGCACGTTGCTTCAGTAGCAGAAGGTATTTTTACTTGACAAACTTTACATAATTCATTAATATACTCCGAATACGGAAAATTTTGCTCCCAATCTTTTCCCTTCACTATTATTTCATTACCAGTTATAGACACATCAAGGATCTCTTTTTCTCCGATTTCCATAGCAATCTTACTGCGATTTACGTTCCCATTACAATTGAAACCTATCATTTTAACCTTATCTAAATCTATCTGCTTCTCTGCTGCTAATAAGTTAACTGCTCTTCCCACACAACCTTTAGAAACAATACCAATCTTTAGAGCATTACCCTCTGAATCACAAAGCTGGGGCATTAATGGGGCTAAATATCGAGCCAAATTAATATAGCATAAATTATCCCAGATTAGATTGTCAACCTGTTCTTCATTTCGAATAACAATGGGAGTAGAACTTAAAGGAAGAGTTCCTTGAGAATATCCGATTATCACATCTACTTGCTTTTCACTGAGCATCTTTTTTGCAACATCTCTAATAGAGGCTTCAATTTCCTTATTTTCTGCTTCAATCGTCATTTTTTACCACTCCTTTTGAAATTTTGTATTTGGTCCTAATTCTTTTACCATTTTAGTAGCTTTCCGAATCAACACGGCAAAGCGTTCTCCTTCTGCAGCAGAAGCCCACATAAAATTCACTCTTCCGGGTTCAATCCCAAAAAATTCTAAGAGTTCTTTTAGTATCGCAAAACGTCTTCGAGCAACTAAGTTTCCGCTAATATAATGGCAATCCCCAGGGTGACAACCTGAAACTACAACTCCGTCCCATCCATCAGTCAGACTTTTGATTATGAAATATGGATTGACGCGTCCACTGCATGGGACACGTACAATTCTTATATTTGGTGGATATTGAATTCTACTTACGCCTGCTAGGTCTGCGCCTGCGTATGAACACCAATTACATAAGAACGCAATGATCTTTGGTTCCCATTTTTCTTCAACTTTCTTTTCCAAAACTGTTTCAGTCATTTTCTTTTTAACCTCTTCTAGCCTATACGGCCTGTTATCATTTCATAAATTTGTTCGGCTGTAAAGCCTAATATATCGATGGCACTACATCGACAATTCCCACTACATGCTCCACATCCTTTACATAGTACTGTATTAATAGATGCGACAACACCGAATCTTCTATCTTCAATTAATTCTATCGCGTTATAAGCACAGTTTTCTACACACATACCACATCCGATGCAACGAGACATGTCTATCACAGCGGTTTTACCTTCCGCTTCAACTTCATCTTTTGAAAGAATTGTACATGCTCTCGAAACAGCAGCATTAGCTTGTGAAATGGAGTCCTCTATAGTTTTCGGACAGTGTGCCATTCCAGCGACAAAAACTCCTTCAGTCGCAAAATCAACTGGACGAAGCTTGACGTGGGCTTCTAAATAAAAATTATCATCATTTAAAGGTACTTTTAACATTTTCGCAAGTTCTTCATTTTCCTCGTGTGATGCAACAATTCCTGCACTTAATACTAGTAAATCAGCGGTGATTGATAAGTCACCCGCTTTTACGGTCTTAACATCCACTTTTAATGCAGATCCATTCGTACTAATATCAGGTAAATTGTTTTCGTCATATCGAAGGAAAATAACTCCTGCTTCTCTTGCTTTTCTATAATACTTTTCTTTAAATCCGTAGGTTCTAATATCTCGGAATAGGATTATAACTTCGCTTGATGGATTTAATTCTTTTATTAAAAGTGCGTTTTTAATAGCCTCTGCACAACACATTTTACTACAATAAGGATGCTCATCGTTTCTTGAACCTACACATTGAATCATTACAATCGATTTTTTATCTTTTATTGCTCCATTGGTATTTAGGATTTTTTCAAATTCAGATTGTAAGATTACCTTATCATTTTGACCATAAAGATATTCTTTTGGTTTATATTCATGAGCCCCAGTAGCTACAATAACGACACCATGATCAAATTCTACTCTCTCTTTATTTGGGCCATATGCTACTGTAGTTTTAAAATTACCAATATAGCCTTCTAGGGTTTCAATTTCAGCATCGGTATAGAGGTGAATAAATTTATTTGATTTTATTTTATCAATTAATTCTGCTAAATAAGCCTGAACGTCTCCACCCTCAAGTGTATGATATATATGGTTAGCAAAACCTCCTAATTTTGATTCTCTCTCAACTAAGTAAGTTTCAATTTCTTGACTCGCAAAATTTAGTGCTGCAACCATACCAGTAATACCTCCTCCTATAACCATTGCCTTCTTTGTTACTCCTAACTTTATTCTATCTATAGGGGCAATTCTACGAGCTTTATTAACCGCCATTCTTACAAGGTCTTTTGCTTTTTGTGTAGCTTCTTCAGGTTCTTTCATATGAACCCAAGAACATTGATCACGTATGTTAGCCATCTGGAACAAATATCGATTTAATCCTGCCTCTCTAATTGTTTCTTGAAATAAGGGTTCATGAGTTCTTGGTGTACATGATGCAACAATAACACGATTTAAATGATATTCTTCTATTTTTTCTTTTATTATCCCTTGGGTATCGGCAGAACAAGTATATAGATTTCTATCCGCCATAACTACATTGGGGAGAGTAGCTGCATATCTTGTTACTTCTGGGACATCTACATATCCACCAATATTAATTCCGCAGTGACAGATAAAAACACCTATTCTCGGAGGTTGTCCTGCCACAAAAATTTCTGGCGGTAATGTTTTTTCTGTAATGAGTGTATCTCTTTCAGAGTATAAAAGTTGATCTACACACCCAGCAGCAGCACTTGCTTGAGTTACTGTTTCAGGAATATCTTTCGGTTGAGAAAATGCTCCACAGGCAAAAATACCGGGTCTTGTGGTTTGTACTGGATTGAAAACCTCAGTCTTAGCAAATTTATATTCATTTAATTCAATTCCAAATTTCTCGGCAAGATATTCCGCATCATTTGGAGGGTTAAGTCCAACCCCCAATACAACCATATTATACACTTCTTCTACGACTTTTCCATCCTCAGTTTCATATCTTAAGATTAAATCCTTTGTCTCAGGATTTTCATCTATAGACGAAATACGGCTCCTTATATACCTGATACCATATTCTTCTTGAGCTCTAATTATATACTTATCAAAATCTTTCCCATAGGCTCTAATATCCATACTAAAAATGGTGGGCTTTACTTCATGTTGATGTTCATGTGCAATTACAGCTTCCTTAGCTGTATACATGCAACAAACCGAAGAACAATAGGGCTGTCCTTCTCCTGAATAATCTCGTGAGCCTACACATTGAAGGAAGGCAACCTTTTCTGGGATGTCTCCATCAGAAGGTCTCAAAACTCTTCCCGCATAAGGACCGCTTGCGCTTAATATACGCTCAAACTCGATGCTTGATACCACATTCTTAAATTTACCATAACCATATTTATTAGCTTCTGGAGGGATATATTCATCAAATCCAGGTGCTAAGATTATTGCGCCAACATTGATATCTGCTATTTCATCCTCTCGATCATATTCTACTGCTTTAGCTTTACAAACTCCAGCGCAAATTCCACATCCTATACAATAATCTTTATTGATTGCATAAACGAGTGGAACTGCTTGTGGATATTTCACTGAAGTTGCAGCGTATTTAGCCAATCCCTCATTGAATATATCTATTGCTTCAACGGGACAATTCTGGCCACATACACCACAACCGGTACAGACATCTGGATTGATATACAAAGAATTCTTTTTTACTTTAACCGTAAAGTTTCCAGGATCTCCCGAAACATCTAGAATTTTACAATTAATGCTCAAATCGACGTTCTGGTGTCTACCAGTCTCCACTAATTTAGGTGAAACAATACACATAGCACAATCGTTCGTTGGGAACGTTTTATCAAGCTGTGCCATTACTCCACCAATACTTGTAGTAGATTCAATTAAGTAGACTTTAAAACCAGAATCTCCTAGATCTAATGCGGCTTGGGATCCTCCAATACCAGCACCTACAACCATTACTGCTCCTACTTTTTCCATTTTTCCTCCTCCTTACAATCTAAAAAACATTGGTGTAATTCCAATAAGGTCACCGAAGTCAACTAGACCTCGAGTTTTTAATTTTGTCATATGTTTTAATACAATACTTGGGTCAATATCTAATTCAGCCGCTAAGTCCTTTATTGATTTTTCATCCTTTTCTAATGAAATTAAAATTCTATGCCGTTCATATTCTTCTATAATTGCTGAATCAAATATCTCATTAAATTTTTCAAGCGAAACTTGCTCACCATATACATTTTCTTGCTCTGTAATTTTTCTCTCCCGACCTACTAATGCTCTCATCCGGTCCCCTCCAGCGGCGTCTTCCATTGCTCTCAGTTTCTCGAGTAATTGCTCATCGGGATTGTCTCCACCAGCGGGAGATGGTCCTAATGATTTTATGTGCTCTGTAAATTCGGTAATAACTGAGGCGTATCTCGCACCCTCTGAAGCAGATACCCATTCTAGTCTTACTCTATTTTCTAAATTTATAAGTTTAAGAAATTTTTGTACCATTTCAAATTTTTTGACAGCTTCATAATTCCCTTCAAGATAATGGCAATCTCCTAGGTGGCAACCTCCAATAAAGACTCCATCAGCCCCAACCCTAAGAGCTTCAAAAATAAATTTGGGATCAATTCTTCCAGAGCACATAACCCGGATAACTCTTATATTTGGGGGATATTGCATTCTACTTACTCCTGCTAGATCCGCTCCGGCATAACAACACCAATTACATAAAAATCCCAGAATTTTTGGTTCGAAAGTCATTTTATATCCCTCCAAATGCGTAAATTTCAGATAAAATTTGCTCATCCGTAAAATGTCTAATTATTATCGCATGATTTGTACAAGTGGCACCGCATACTCCGCATCCTTTACAAAGTACTTGAGTTATTTCTATTTCGTCATCTTCATTCTTCCTTATTGCTTTATAGGGGCATACAGTTATACACACTTCACATCCGGTGCATAGAGCTTTATTATAATCAGGTAAAAATGAAGTTGCTCCTTCAACTTCTATAGTATCGTGAGAAATAATGGTGCTTGCTCTTGATGCTGCTGCGTATCCTTGAGTTATAGACTCAGTAATATCTACTGGCCATTTTGCCGCACCACAGATAAAAACTCCATCCGTAGCAAAATCCATGGGACGTAATTTAACATGGGCTTCTAAAAAGAATTGGTTTTCTTCTAATGGCACTTTTAACATTTGTGCAAGTGCTTTATTATCATTATTCGCAACTAAGGGTGTTGATAACACAAGAAGATCATAAGGAACAATCATTTCTTCTCCTAAATATTCATTATAGAACTTTATTTGATTTTCTTCTACTTGTGGTTTTTTCTCAAGATTGTATTCCATAAAAATAATTCCCTCTTCCCGTGCACGTCTATAATAATCTTCGTAATGTGTTCCAGGAGTATACAAATCTCTAAAGAGTATGGTTACATTTGCCTCAGGATCATTTTCTTTTATAATTAATGCATTTTTTAAGGCAGTCATACAACACACGTTTGAACAATAAGCTCTTTCATCATTACGAGAGCCAACGCATTGAATCATTACAACATCTTTCGCTTTAACTTCATTATTTTGTAATTTAGCTTCTAGTTCATGCTGAGTAATTCTGATTTTACCGTCGTAGCCATACATCCCCGTAGGTGTAAAAAGCGAAGCTCCAACAGCAACGAGAATGACTCCTATAGCTAAATCAATACGTTTACCATCTTGTTCTACTTCTACCTCATAATTACCAACAAAACCCTCAATATTTTTTACTTGAGCAGAAGTATAGATTGTTAAATTTTTATTACTTTCAACGTTTTTCTTTAGATTATCTAGGAGTACTTGCGCTTCTTGGTCGCTTGGGAAAAGCTTATATAAAGTTTTTATTCTTCCTCCTAACTCTTTCTCTCTCTCGACTAAATGCGTTTCAAATCCTTGATTTGCTAGACTAAGGGCAGCGGTCATTCCTGATACACCTCCACCAATAACTAGTGCAGTAGGAGTTGCATCAACAGTAATATTTTCAAGAGCTTCAAGTTTATCAGCCTTCGCGACACCCATCCTAATTACGTCTTTAGCTTTTTCAAAAGCCGCCTCAGGCTCCTTCTGATGAACCCACGTACATTGGTCCCTTATGTTCACAAAATTGAAGAGATACTCGTTTACACCTTCCTCTTCTATGCAATCCCTAAATAAGGGTTCATGTGTTCTTGGAGTGCATGACGCAACAATAACTCTATTTAAATTGTGTTCCTTGATTCCTTTTTTAATTTGAGCTAATCCTGTTTCTGAGCAAGTGTAAAGGTTATCTTCTGTAAATACCACATTGGGTAATGTTTTTGCATATTCAGCAAGAGCGTGAACATCTACAAGACCTCCTATATTACTTCCACAAGAACATACAAAAACACCTATTCGAGTTTCTTCTTTCTTCTCTTCTTCTGACATTTTAATTTTAACCTCCTTTTATTACCTCAGCTGCCCTCGCTGCGGCTCCACTAGCCTCAGCCACAGAACGAGGTATATCCATTGGTTCACGAGCGCAACCACAGGTGTAAATTCCTTCTACGCTAGTTTCCATAGGCAAAAATGGATTTGTTTTTACATATTCATAATGATTTAATTCAATACCTAAAACATCTGCTAATTTATTAATCCCTCTAGAAGGGATAATACAAGTCGCTAAGACGACTAAATCAACTTTTAATTGCTTTATTTCAGATGTTTCGTAATTTTCATAGGTAATTATCGGATTATCATTCTCATCAACTTCTATATGAGAAATCTTAGTTTTAATATACTTAATATTGTATTCTTCAGCTCCGCGTCGTAGGAACTTTTGAAATCCTTTTCCCCCAGCTCTCATATCAATATAGAAGACATAAGATTCTAATTCATTATCATGTTCATAAGCAATCATAGCTTCTTTTGTTGTATACATACAGCAAATTGACGAGCAATATAATTGTCCTCGTTGAGATCGTGAATCGATACATTGAAGGAAGGCAATCTTATGTGGATGTTTACCATCAGTTAATCTCGCTAAATGCCCTGCTTGTGGCCCAGAAGCACAGATCAATCTCTCGAGTTCCATTGCTGTTATTACATTATCATATTTTTGATAGCCATAGATATTTAAAGTATGGATATCTTCTGCTAAATCTAAACCTGTAGCAACTATAATCGCTCCAACATTATCTAAACTAAGTACTGAATCTTTTTGTGTGAAATCAATTGCGTCCGCACCACAGTTTTGATAACATAATCCACAAATCCCATAATTTAAATATAGGCATTTACTTGGATCAATACGGTATACAGCAGGAACCGCTGCAGGAAAAGCAATTTGCGCAGCTGATTGAGTTGCTAAGTTAGCATCAAAGAAATTGGTAATTCCACGAACAGGACATATTTCAGAGCAATCACCACAATTTGTACAGACATCCTCTTTTACATACCTTGCATGTTTAAGAACATCGACCGAAAAGTTACCTACGGAACCAGAAACCTTTTGAACTTCAGAGAGTGTATGCAGAGTAATGTCAGGATGTCTATAACATTCGGAAAGTTTTGGAGCAAGTATACAAATTGAACAGTCAAGTGTAGGGAAGGTTTTATCCAATTGTGCCATTCTGCCGCCAATACAGGATTGTTTCTCAATAAGGTGTACTTTTATTCCCATATCCCCTAAATCTAAAGCTGCTTGAATACCAGCTATTCCTGCTCCAATTATAACAACTGATTTTGAATCTTCTCCCAATTTTTTCACCTATTTTTGTTTTTTAATTTTATTATTTGTCATTCTTCTAAACAGGTCTATCTTACTAGCTTTCCAATCATCAATTGTAGATTTTTTAGGAGTAAATTTTTTAATATAACCAGCAATAATAGCATTTCTGATTAAATCCTGACCTTTTTCTGTACGAATCACTACCATCGAATTTTGTTGAACAGCCCCAGAGCCACCGAAGCTAATATCAGCAAATCTACTTGTAAATTCATCACATTCGTGGCAATGATTTCTCACAGCATCATCAAACTTCTTGAGTTCTACTTCATATACTTTATTTTCTTTATTTGTAATGAAAAAGTTCTTCTTAATATTCATCTTGGTTATATTTGTAGGGACTTCATTAGTCTCCTTTTTAACAAGCTCGAATAATTTCTCATAATCAAAATTTTCCATACAGAATAAACCAAAAACATATTTAATAACATGAGTTGGGGTAATATTTAAAAGCTGCATCTTTCGTACGGCTCTACATTGACAAGGAGTTCCTACAAAAGCCATACGAATTTGATTAATATCATAAATTTGATGCTGTTTTTCTACAACTTCTTCGGCAATACTATAAAGATCTTGTAAGGGTAGGATATTCGATGATATAGAATATCGCGTTCCAGAAGATTTTAATAATTCATCTTTATTATAGATTATTTTCGGAATTGGTCGTAAATTCTCATCATATTCAGACACT